>NZ_DAORSQ010000090.1:0-10241 GCF_035443605.1 Actinotalea sp.
GAGCTGCACCGCGCGGACCGCCGCGGCGGCCTTGTCGCGCGACTCGGCGTACTCGCTGGCCGGCACCGAGTCCGCCACGATCCCGGCCCCCGCCTGGACGCTCGCCCTGCCCTCGCGGATGAGCGCGGTGCGGATGGCGATGGCCATGTCCATGTCGCCGGCGAAGTCGAAGTACCCGACCGTGCCGCCGTAGATCCCGCGGCGGGCCGGCTCGAGCTCGTCGATGAGGGCGATCGCGCGCGGCTTGGGGGCCCCCGACAGCGTCCCCGCGGGGAACGTCGCGACGAGGGCCTGCAGGGCCGTGGCCCCGGCGCGCAGCCGCCCGACCACCGTCGAGCACAGGTGCATGATGTGGCTGAACCGCCGCACGAGCATGAACTCGAGCACCTCGACGCTGGTGGGCTCGCAGACCTTGACGAGGTCGTTGCGGGACAGGTCCACGAGCATGAGGTGCTCGGCCCGCTCCTTCGGGTCGGCCAGCAGCTCGGTGGCCAGCGTCGCGTCCTGCTCCGGGGTGGCCCCGCGGGGGCGCGAGCCCGCGATGGGATAGGTGAGCACGCGGCCGTCCGTCACCTTGACGAGCGTCTCGGGGCTCGACCCGACGACCGCGAAGTCGCGCCCCGCGGCGTCCTGGAGCTGGAAGTAGTACATGTACGGGCTCGGGTTGATGGTGCGCAGCACGCGGTAGACGTCCAGCGGGGACGCCGGGCAGTCCAGGTCGAGGCGCTGGGAGAGCACCACCTGGAACACCTCACCCTCGCGGATCGCCTCCTTGCCCGAGCGCACCGCCTGCTCGTACTCCGCCCGCGTGGAGCGGAACTCCAGCGCGGGCTCGACCTCCGAGCCGAGCACGCCGGGGGCGACGACGACGGGGTGCGCGAGCGCCGTGTGCATCCGGTCGAGCCGCGCGACGGCGTCGGCGTGAGCCTCGTCCACGCGCGCGTCCGTGTCGTCGAAGTTGATCGCGTTGGCGACCAGCCACACCGAGCCGTCGACGTGGTCGACGACGGCCAGATCCGTGGCCAGGCACAGCGTCAGCTCCGGGACACCCAGCTCGTCGGGTGCCTTGGCCGGCAGCGTGGGCTCCCAGTGCCGCACGACGTCCCACCCCATGGCGCCCACGAGGCCACCCGTCAGCGGCGGCAGGCCGGGCACGGCCGGGGTGCGCAGCGCCTCGAGCGTCGCGCCCAGCACGTCGAGCACGTCGCCCTCGAGCGGAACGCCCACCGGGACGTCACCGAGCCACACGGCCGCGCCGTCTGTCACGGTGAGCGTCGCGCGCGAGGCGACGCCGACGAAGGAGTAGCGCGCCCAGGTGCCGTCCACCTCGGCGGACTCGAGCACGAAGGTGCCGGGCCGGCCCTGCGCGAGGGTGCGGTACAGGCCGACGGGCGTGACGTCGTCGGCGAGCAGTCGGCGGACCACCGGGATGACGCGCCGGTCGCGCGCCAGCTCCCGGAAGGTCTCCACGGCCGGCCACGTCGTGCCCCAGGGCAACGCGCCAACGGTCGGGCCGCCCTCGACCGTCCCGGGCTCGGCGGCGGCGCTCATCCGCGCACCGGCCCGACCACTGCCCCGAGGTCTCCCCCGGCCGCGAAGCACGTCCTGGCGCCCGTGTGGCACGCGGCACCGACCTGGTCCACGCGCACCAGGACGGCGTCGCCGTCGCAGTCCAGCGCGACGGACCGCACGTGCTGCAGGTGGCCCGAGGTGTCGCCCTTGCGCCAGTACTCCTGGCGCGAGCGGCTCCAGAAGGTCACCCGCCCGCTGGTCAGCGTGCGGTGCAGCGCCTCGTCGTCCATCCAGCCGACCATGAGCACCTCGCCGGTGTCGTGCTGCTGGACGACGGCGCAGACCAGGCCGGCGGCGTCGCGCGACAGCCGCGCGGCGAGGGACGGGTCGAGGTCCGAGGGGCGGGCGGGCACAGGCAGGGCGTCGGGCACCCGCCGATCCTGCCACGGGCCGCGCGGGGGCGGCAGCGTGCGTCCGGCCCAGCGCGTCCGGCCCAGCGCGTCCGGCCCAGCGCGTCCGGACCGGGGCGCCCGGCTGGGCGCGCCCGGCTCAGCGCGTCTGCGACAGCCAGGCGGCGTGCATCTGGGCGTACACGCCGGGCTCGGCGAGGAGCGCGGCGTGCGGCCCCACCTGGACGACGTGCCCGTGGTCGACGACGACGACCACATCGGCCGCCTCCGCCGTCGACAGCCGGTGCGCGATCGTCAGGGTGGTCCGGCCGGCCGTGAGCTGGTCCAGCGCGCGGGCGATCCGCACCTCGGTGGCCGGGTCCACCGCGCTCGTGGCCTCGTCGAGCACCAGCAGGTCGGCGCCCGCGAGGTGCGCCCTGGCGAGGGCGACGAGCTGGCGCTCCCCCGCGGACAGCCGCTCGCCGCGCTGGCCGACGTCGGTGCCCAGGCCGTCCGGCAGGTCGGCGAGCCAGTCCGCGAGCCCCAGCTCGGCGAAGGCACCCTCGACCACCGCCGCACGATCGCGCGCCTCGCCGGGGGCCGGCCGGGCGCCGTACGCGACGTTGTCGAGGAGGCTGCCCTCGAAGAGGAAGCCCTCCTGGGGCACCAGCACCACGCGGGTGCGCACCCCTGCCAGGCTCAGGTCGCGCAGGTCCACGCCGTCGAGCAGCACGCGCCCCTCGAGCGGGTCGACCAGCCGGGTGACGAGCTTGGCCATCGTGCTCTTGCCGGAGCCCGTCGCACCCACCACCGCGACCTTGGCCGTGGCGGGCACCACGAGGTCGACGTCGTGCAGCACCGTGGGGCCGTCGGGGTAGCCGTACCGGACGCCGCGCAGCTCGACGCGGGCGGGGCCACGCGGGCTGGGCGCGCCCCCGCCCGGCGGGTCCGCGACCTCGACCGGGGTGTCGATGACCCCGAGCACGCGCCGCCACCCGGCGAGCGCGTTCTGCAGCTCGTTGAGGATCTCGGTGGCCATCTGCACCGGCCCGGTGAACAGCTGGGCCAGGAAGAGGAAGGCAAGCAGGCGCCCCGCGCTGAGCTCACCGGCGACGCCGAGCAGCGTGCCGACGACGACCACCACCGCGAGCACGGCGTTGGCCACGAGGACACCCGACGAGAACACCGTCGCGACCCGCGTCTGCGCACGCACCTTGGCGTCGCGGGTGGCCGTGACGGACGCGTCGATCCGGCGCTGGGTGCGCGCCCCGACGCCGTACGCCCGGATGGTCTCCGCGCCGACGACGGCCTCGGAGATCGCGCCGAGCATCGCGCCCATGCGCTCGCGCACCAGGGCGAACGCGGTGCTGAGCTTCTTCTGGGCCGGCCGCAGCACGAGGACGAGCGGGACGAAGCACGCCCACACGACGAGCGTCAGCTGCCAGGAGTAGACGGCCATGAGGACGGTCGCAGCGAGGATCTGCAGCACCGAGACGAGCAGCATGATGCCGCCCCACTGCACGAACAGCGAGATGGTGTCGACGTCGCTCGTCACGCGCGAGACGAGGCTGCCCTTGCGCTCGGTGCCCTGGGTGAGGGCGGACAGGTCGTGCACGTGGCGGAACGCCGTGACCCGCAGGCGGGCCAGGCCGGCCTCGCTGGACCGGAACAGCCGCACGTTGACCAGCGACGCGCACACCCCCGAGACGACGAGGCCCAGCGCGGCCAGGCCGACGAGCAGCAGCACGCGGTCCGAGCGCGGTCCGCCGGGCGCCAGCACCGCGGTGTCGACGGTCTGCTGGACCGCGATGGGCACGACGATGCGCCCTGCCGCGGCGAGCACGGCGAGCGCGACGGTGACGAGCAGGCCGTCGAGCAGCTGCGGGGAGACCTCGACGCCGCGGCGCAGGGTCGCCATCGGGCCCAGCGCGCTCGTCCGGCCCAGGCGCACCGGTGTCGGGTCGGGCGCGCTCATCGGTCCTCCTCCCCGTCCGCGTCGGCCTCGGCGTCGGCGTCGGCGGCCGCCTCGGACCGTCGCACGCTCTCGTCGAGGTACGCCGTGGCCAGCTCGCGGTAGCCCGGGTCCCGTTCGAGCAGCTCTGCGTGGGTGCCGCGGTCGACCACGCGCCCGCCCTCCAGGTGTACGACCTCGTCGGCGAGCAGCACCGACGACATCCGGTAGGCGACCATGAGCACGGTCGGTGTCCCGGCGGGCCCCAGCGCCGAGCGCAGGCCGGTGAGGATCTCCTGCTCGACGCGCGGGTCGACGGCTGACGTCGCGTCGTCCAGGACGAGCAGCCGCGGGCGCCGGACCAGCGCCCTGGCGATCGCCAGGCGCTGCCGCTGGCCGCCCGAGAGGTTGGCCCCGCGCTCGCCCAGCGGCGCGTCGAGGCCGCCCGGCAGGGCCCGCACCACGCCGTCGACCCGTGCGAGGCGCAGCGCGGCCCAGACCGCGTCGTCGTCGGGCGCGGCCGGGTCGTCGCGGTCCGCCAGGGTGACGTTGGCCCGCACGGTGTCCTCGAAGACGAAGGCCTGCTGCGCGACGAGCGCGACCTGGGCGGTGAGGTCGGCGGCGCGGACGTGCACGAGGTCGACGCCGTCGAGGAGCACCACCCCGGCGCTGGGGTCCCGCAGCCTGCTGAGCAGCGAGACCAGCGTCGTCTTGCCCGCTCCCGTGGGCCCGACGAGCGCGACGGTCCGCCCCGCCGGCAGCTCCAGGTCGACGCCCTCGAGCAGCGTGTGCTGCCCCGTCGGGTCGGTGATCCGCAGCGCGACGTCGTGCAGCGCGACGTGCAGCCCGGCGGTCCCGGCCGGCAGCGCGAGCGTGCCGGCGGGCTGGTCGCTGGACGCGTCGAGCACGCGGGCGATCCGGTCGTACCCCACCAGGCCACGGGGCAGCTCGCCGAGCACCCAGCCGAACGCGCGCACGGGCACGGCCATGAGCGTCAACAGGTACGCGGCCGCGACGATGTCCCCGGTCTGCACGGCGCCCGCGGCCAGGCGGGCCGAGCCGACGAGCAGCACCGCGAGCGTCCCGACGCTGGGCAGCAGGTCGATGACGGGGTCGAACACCGCGCGCACGCGGCCCACCCGCACGTTCGCCGCCCGCAGGGCGTCGGCCCGCTCGGCGAACCGGCGCTCCTCGGCGTCCGCCGTGCCGAGGGACTTGACGAGCAGCGCGGCCTCGAAGCTCTCGTGCGCGATGTCGGACACCTCGGCCCGCAGCTGCTGGGCGCGGGTGATCGCCGGCGACATGTAGCGCTGGAACACGAGGTTGGCCAGCACGGCGAGCGGCAGCACGGCCAGTGCCGTGACGGCCAGCCAGACGTCCGTGGCCAGCAGCGCGACCGCCGCGACGGCGATCATCACCACGACCCCGAGGGCGAACGGCAGCGGGTCGAAGACCCCTGTCGCGGCCTCGACGTCCGAGCTCGCGTTGGCCAGCAGCTGGCCGGTGGGGTGGGCCCGGTGCCAGGACATCGGCAGGTGCAGGTACTGGCGGGTCACCGCGCGGCGGTGGTCGGCCTGGATGTCCGAGGAGCCGATCCCGGCGAAGATCCGCCGCCCCGCGACGGCCAGCGCGAGGGCGAGCGCGACGGCGAGCAGGACGAGACCCGCCGCCCACAGCGAGCCCAGCGCCTCCGGGGAGCCCGCGACGGCAGGCACGACCACGCGATCGGTCACCTGACCGAGCACCTGGCTCACCCCGACCGTCAGGGCGCCGAACGCCGCCGAGGTGCCGATCGCCCAGGCGTACGTGCGCGGCTGCGAGGCGATCCCGCGGCCCACGAGGCCGAGCCCGCGCCGCACGGGGCCGCCCTCGAGGGCTGCGGGGCGTCGGGTCGAGGGCACAGCTGGCGCGCGCACAGGACTCCTTGTCGATGGGACGGCGGGCGACCCGCGCGTGGGACGATGTCGGATGCCGTGGCACCCCCTGGAACGGACGGCGCTCGCCGACGCGCTGAGCGCCGCAGGCCCGGGAGCACCCACCCGTTGCGAGGGGTGGCGCTCGGAGCACCTGGCCGCCCACATCGTACGTCGCGAGGGATCGCCGGGCAGCGCCGCCGGCATCGTCGTGCCGTGGCTGGCTGCCCGCACCGAGCGCGACGTCCAGAAGCTCGGCGACCGTGCGGCGACCCCGGACGGCTACGCCGCGATCGTCGAGCGGGTGCGCTCCGGACCGCCGCCGGCCAGCCCGATGCGCTGGGCCGGCGACGCCGTCCAGCTCGTCGAGCTCTTCGTGCACACCGAGGACGTGCGTCGGGGCGCCGGGCGGGGCTCGGCGCTGCCGCGGACCCTGCCGCCGGGCGAGCAGGACGCCCTCTGGGCGGCGCTGCGGCGCAGCGCGCGGCTGGCGTACCGCGACAGCCCGGTCGGCGTGGTGCTCACCGACGGGAGCCGCACCCTGCGCGCCCGCCGCCCGCCGCGCGAGGGCGACTCCCCCGGGACCGGTCGGGACCTCCCGACCGGGCGGGACGTCGTGGTCCGGGGCCAGGTCGGTGAGCTGCTGCTGCACGCGTTCGGCCGCTCGGCGGTCGCGGAGGTCACGGTCGAGGGCCCGCGGGACGCCGTGGCTGCCCTGGAGCGGGTGCGGCGCAGCTGACGCCCCACCGGCCGGGCAGACGCCGGAGACGGTGCCGACGTCAGCGGACGACGATCCCCGCGGCCCGCAGCGCGCCCTTGACCTGGCCGACGGTCAGCACCCCGAAGTGGAAGACGCTCGCCGCGAGCAGCGCGTCGGCGCCGGCCTGTGCCGCGGCGACGAAGTGCTCCACCGTCCCCGCCCCTCCGCTCGCGATGAGCGGCACCGCGACCTGGCCACGCACGGCCGCCAGCATCTCCAGGTCGAAGCCGGTGGTCATCCCGTCGGCGTCCATCGAGTTGAGCAGCACCTCGCCCGCGCCGAGCTCGACGGCCCGCCGGGCCCACGCCACCGCGTCGATGCCCGTGCCGCGCCGCCCGCCGTGCGTGGTCACCTCGTAGCCCGAGGGCGTCGGCGGGCCGTCGACCACCCGGCGGGCGTCCACCGAGAGCACGAGGACCTGGCTTCCGAACCGCTGGGCGATCTCGGCGACCAGCTCCGGCCGCGCGATCGCCGCGGTGTTGACCCCGACCTTGTCCGCGCCGGCACGCAGCAGCCGGTCGACGTCGTCCGTGGAGCGCACACCGCCACCGACGGTCAGCGGGACGAACACCTCGCCGGCCGTGCGGCGTACGACGTCGTACGTGGTCTCGCGCGCCCCGGAGGACGCCGAGACGTCGAGGAAGGTGATCTCGTCCGCGCCGTCGGCGTCGTAGCGCCGGGCGAGCTCGACCGGGTCCCCGGCGTCGCGCAGGTCGGCGAAGTTGACGCCCTTGACCACCCGCCCTGCGTCGACGTCAAGGCAGGGGATGACGCGGACCGCGACGCCCATGTCAGCCCACCTCGGGGCCGCCGCTGGCGGCGAGGATGTCGACGACGAAGACGAGCGTCTGGTCGGCGAGCTCGTGCTCCCCGCCGTAGCCGAGCGCCGGCGGGATGACGAGCAGCACCTGGCTGCCCACCGTCTGCTCGACGAGCCCGGTGTCCCAGCCCTCGATGACCGATCCCACGCCGATGGGGAAGGAGGTCGGGAGCTTCCCGGGGCCCCAGCTCGTGTCGAAGACCGCACCGTCGGCCCACAGGACGCCGGTGTACTGGACCGTGACGATCTGGCCGGCGGTCACCTGCGGACCGTCGCCGCGCAGCAGCGGCTGCACCACCGCCGCGGCGGGCGGCTCGCCCGCCGGGAGCGTGATCGTCGGGGCGCCGTTCGACGCGAGCTCGACCGTCGGCTGACCCTCGCGCGGCTCGACGGCCTCGCCCCACGCGCGCGTGGGCAGCACGTCGAAGACCGCGACGGTGGACGCGGCACCGTCGGCGCCGGGGACCAGCTGGAGCACGCGCGAGCCGACCCGCTGCCCGCGCAGCCCCTCGTAGAGGTCCAGGCCCAGCGCCTCGGCGCTCAGCAGGTACGGCTTGGGCTCGCTGCTGAACGTCTCGCCGATGAGGGAGCGGTCCGCCCCGGACTCCGCGTAGAAGTCGACGAGCACGGCCTCGCCCTCGACGAGCTCCGGGCCGGTGCCCTCGGCGATGACCTCGACGCTCGCCTCGGTGACCGTCAGCGGGACGTCGAAGGTCAGCTCCGGGGCGAAGCCGAGCTCCCCCGCGACGGTCACCTCGACCACGGCCTCCGGCTCGGGGGTGCACGCGGACAGGCCGGCGACCGCCACGAGCACGAGACCGATCACGGCGCGACGACGGCGCACGGCACTCCCTCCGACGCGCGGGTGCGCGCTCCAGACGACGGACGAGTCACTCTAGTGCGCCGGCCGGCCGCCCGACCCGACGCCGACGGGGTCTTCACGGTGGCGTCACGTCCCCGTCACAGGGACTCGAGCAGCCGGTCCACGCGCTCGTCGACGCTGCGGAAGGGGTCCTTGCACAGGACCGTCCGCTGGGCCTGGTCGTTGAGCTTGAGGTGCACCCAGTCGACCGTGTAGTCACGGCGCGCCTCCTGGGCGCGGCGCACGAAGTCGCCGCGCAGCTTGGCCCGCGTGGTCTGCGGCGGCACGGCGGTGGCCTCGAAGACGTCGAGGTCGTCGACCACGCGCTCGACCATCCCGCGCGCCGCCATGAGGTTGTACAGGCCCTGGGTGCGCGAGATGTCGTGGTAGGCCAGGTCGAGCCGCGTGACGCGCGGGTCGTCCAGCGTCATGCCGTGCCTGGCCTGGTATCGCTCGATCATCCGCAGCTTGATGACCCAGTCGAGCTCGCGGTCGACGGAGGACAGGTCTCCCGAGCGCAGGGCTGCCAGCCCGCGTTCCCACAGGTCGAGCGTGCGCGCGACCACCGGTGTGACCTCGAGCTCCGCGTCGACGAGCTCGCGCACCCGGGCGAGGAACTCCTCCTGGACGTCGAGAGCGCTGGCGGTGCGGCCGGTGGCCAGGGTCACCGGCACCGTGCCGGTGAGGTCGTGGCTGATGTCGCGGATGGCCCGCATGGGGTTCTCCAGCGTGACCGGGCGCACGGGCACCCCTGCCTCGATGAGGCGCAGCACGAGGTCGGTGGCGCCCACCTTGAGCAGCGTCGTCGTCTCCGACATCGACGAGTCGCCGACGATGACGTGCAGCCGCCGGTACTGCTCGGCGTCGGCGTGCGGCTCGTCGCGCGTGTTGATGATGGGCCGGGAGCGCGTGGTCGCGCTGGAGACCGACTCCCAGATGTGCTCGGCCCGCTGGGACAGGCAGTAGACCGCGCCACGGGGCGTGGGCAGCACCTTGCCGGCGCCCGTGAGCACCTGGCGCGTGATGAGGAAGGGCACGAGCACGTCGGCCAGCCGCCCGAAGTCCCCCTGGCGCCGCACGAGGTAGTTCTCGTGGCAGCCGTAGGAGTTGCCGGCCGAGTCGGTGTTGTTCTTGAACAGGTGGATGGTGCCCGGGACGCCCTCGTCGACCAGCCGCTGCTGCGCGTCCGCCACGAGGCCCTCGAGGATCCGCTCGCCGCCGCGGTCGTGGGCGATGAGCTGGGGGATGTCGTCGCACTCGGCCGTCGCGTACTCGGGGTGCGAGCCGACGTCGAGGTAGAGCCTCGAGCCGTTGCGCAGGAAGACGTTGGAGGACCGGCCCCACGCGACCACCTTGCGGAACAGGTAGCGGGCGACCTCGTCCGCCGAGAGGCCCCGGCCCTGGTCGACGGCGCACGTCACGCCGTACTCGGTCTCCAGGCCGAAGATCCGCCGGTCCACGCCTCAGCCCCGCCCGGCGGCCGAGGGCTCGTCGGGCTCCCCGGGTGCACCGGGCGCGTCGGTCCCGTCCGGCTCCGTCAGGAGGTCGCCGAGCTGGGCCGCGGCGAGCCGCCGGAACGCGCGCCGGGGCCGGGTGCGGTCCAGCACCGCCACCTCGAGCTGCGCCGGCTCGAGCACGCGGGGCTCACCCTCGGGCTGGGTCCCCAGCACCTGCACGGCCAGCCGCACCGCGGCGCCCAGGTCCATGCCCGGACGCCACTGCGCCGCCAGGCGCTCGGACAGCCGCTCGGCCTGCCCACCCATGACGACGTGGCCGCGCTCGTCGGCCACCGAGCCGTCGTAGGACAGCCGGTAGACCTGGTCCTCCTCGGGGGTCGCCCCCACCTCGGCGACCACGAGCTCCACCTCGAGGGGCTTGGCCTCCGTGGTGAACACCGTGCCCAGCGTCTGCGCGTACGCGTTGGCGAGCCCGCGCGCGTTGACGTCCGCGCGGTCGAACGAGTACCCCCGCAGGTCCGCGTAGCGCACCCCGGCGACGCGCAGGTTCTCGAACTCGTTGTACTTGCCGACCGCG
>NZ_DAORSQ010000091.1:0-4727 GCF_035443605.1 Actinotalea sp.
AACCAGACCAGCACCCTGGGCCTGGCGCACTGGGGTCGACCCGCCCGGGTCGGTCCGCACGGCGCCACCGCCCGGCCGACACCCGAGCCGACCGACGCGCGGGGCCAGACGAAGGAAGTAGGACCATGAAGATCGCAGTCGCCTACAAGTGGGCGCCCAACCCCCAGGACGCGTCGGTCACCGGAGACGGTGCCGTCGACTGGAGCCGGGCCAAGGCGTCGCTCTCCGAGTACGACCAGGTCGCCATCGAGGTGGGCCGCCGGCTGGCGGACGCCACCGGGGCCGAGCTCGTCGGCGTGACCGTCGGAGGCGCGGACGCCGGCAGCCCCATGGCGCGCAAGACAGCCCTCTCGCGCGGGCTGGACCGCCTGGCGATCGTCGCGGACGACTCGCTCGCGGGTGCCTCTGCCGGCCGTACCGCCGCCGCGCTGGCCGCGCTGGTGCGGGAGGTCGGCGACGCCGATCTGGTCCTCACCGGCGACGCCTCGCAGGACCTCGGTGCCCAGATGGTGCCCGGCGTCCTCGCGGCGGTGCTGGGCTGGCCCGTCCTGACCGACGTCACCTCGGTCACCGGCACCGTCGGGGACCTCACGGTGGGCCGCGTGCTGGACACGGGCGCGCAGACCCTGCGGGTGACCGGGCCCGCTGTGCTGGCCCTGGCCGGTGACGCCGCCGTCCCGCGCGTCCCGGGGATGAAGGACATCCTCGCCGCCGGGAAGAAGCCCACCGCGGTGGTGGAGATCGCCTCGCCCCCTGCTGACCCGCTCACGGTGCTCGCGACGGCGCCCCCGGCGATGAAGGCCCGCACGCGCAGGGTCCTGGACGGGTCCGACCCGGCCGCCGCCGCCGCCGAGCTCGTCGCCGCCCTGCGCGCCGACAAGGTCATCTGAGCGAGCGCACGAGAACAAGGAGATCGACATGAGCAGCACCTGCATCCTCGTCGCCGGCGACACCCGGATCGGCGACCTCGTCGCGCTGGCAGCCGGGACCACCACGACGGCCGTCGTCGTGGGCCACCGCGCCGTCGCCGACGCCGTCGCCGCCAGCGGCGTGCACGCGGTGGTCTGGCTGGGCGAGCCGTCCACGGGGATCCCGCTGGAGGCCTACGCCCACGCCGTGGCCCGGGTCGTCGCGCAGGCGGCGCCCGACCTCGTCCTCGCCGCCGCACGTCCGGCCGAGCGCGTGCTGGCCGGCGCGGTCGTCGCTGCGCTCGGCGCACCGGCCTTCACCCTCGTCAGCGCCGTGCGGGTGTCCGACGGCTCGGTCGAGCTCACGCGGTCGGTCTTCGGTGGCATCGCGCAGGAGACCGACGTGGTGACCGGGACCGCGGTGGTGGTCGTCGACGGCGGCCCCGCCGTCGAGGCCGGCGCCGGGGTGCCGGTGACCGAGACGTCAGCTGAGCCCCTGCCCGGCGTGACCGTCGTCGAGGACCGTCCGGTCACGCGGGCCGCGGTCGACCTGACCAGGGCGAGCCGGATCGTCTCGGCCGGCCGCGGCGTGAAGAGCCAGGCCGACCTGGTGATGGTCGATGCGCTGGCGGCCGCGCTCGGGGCGGAGGCGGCGTGCTCCCGGCCCCTTGCCGAGGGGCTCGGGTGGTACGCGCGTGACCGGTACGTCGGCGTGACCGGCCAGCACGTGCGGCCCGACCTCTACGTCGCGGTCGGGGTCTCCGGTCAGCTGCAGCACACCGTGGGCGCTCGCGGGGCGGGCACGATCGTCGCCATCAACGCCGACAAGGACTGCCCGTACTTCGCCGAGGCGGACTACTGCGTCGTCGGCGACCTGTACGCGATCGTCCCCGCACTCACCGAGGCGCTGTCATGACCGACGGGAGCGCCGCGCAGGGTGCGGACCCGGCGCCGGCCGAGGTGGCGGAGCCGGACTTCGACGTGATCGTCGTCGGTGCGGGGATCGCCGGTCTGGTGACGGCGTACCGCCTCGCCCAGCGCGGTCGCTCGGTCGTCGTCATCGAGCGCGGCGAGGCGCCCGGCTCCAAGAACCTCTCCGGTGGCGTCCTGTACTCGCGCGTCCTGGAGGAGGTCTTCCCCGACCTGCTCCAGGCGGCGCCGGTCGAACGGCGGATCACGCGGAACTACATCCAGTTCCTCAACGGGTCCTCGTCGGTCGGGATCGACTACCACGACGCGCGACTGGCCGAGCCGACCAACGCGGTCACCGTCCTGCGCGCCCGGCTCGACGCCTGGATCGCCGAGCGGTGCGAGGAGGTCGGCGTCTTCCTCATGCCGGGGGTCCGGGTCGACGAGGTCCTGCAGGAGGGCGGCCGCGTCGTGGGGGTCCGCGCTGGGCAGGACGAGCTGCGCGCCCACGTGGTCGTCGCGGCCGACGGCGTGAACTCGTTCCTTGCCAGGGCGGCCGGGCTGCGAACCGCGCCGCCGACGCGCCACCTCGGCCTCGGCGTCAAGGCGGTCGTCGGCCTGCCGGCCGCGACCATCGAGGAGCGGTTCCACCTCGCGGCCGACGAGGGGGTGGCCTACGCCATCGTCGGCGACTGCACCCAGGGCGAGGACGCCGGCTACCACGTCGCGGCGTTGGCCCTGCGGGTGGTCCGCGCGATGGCGGCGCACGTCGACGTCGTGAGCATGAACGAGGACGAGCTGCAGGGGTACCTCGCCCGCCGCGTCGACCTGCTCGACGCGGCCGAGGTCACCCGGGCGGCCACCGAGGTGCGTGGCCTCGTCGGCGCACGGACCTTGATCGTCCACACGCGCTGGTGGTCGCTCGCCGTCGGCCCCGACGCGCAGGCCTACCGGGCGGCGTTGCGGGGCGGCATCGCGATGGCGAGCGCCCGGTACGCCTACGGCGACACCATCGGTCCGGAGCGGTACCGCGAGGCCGGTACCTGGCCGAGCGACCCCCGCAGCCTGCGGGTGGTCGCGCTGCTCGAGGAGGCCGGCGTGGTGTGCGAGCCCGGTGTCGTCCCGCCGACCCGGACCCCGACGACGATCGGGCTGGGCGACGCCTTCGTCGGCGGGGTGGTCAAGGTGCTGGCCGAGGAGCAAGGCTGAGGGCCGCAGATGGTCCCTGTCGTACGGTCCGGTCCGACCAGCGCGTCACGGCGCACGCAGAGAGGCACTGACATGTCGAGCACAGCCGAGAGCCACCCGAGCCGTCGGGCCCGTTGGATCGAGCAGCCCGACCACCGGGAGTGGTTGCGGGGGCAGACGGCGGCACAGCTCCGGTTCGCGCGCGGGTTCGCCCATCCGGAGGGCGGCGCGTGGTACCTCGACGACGTCGGCGCACCCGACGCGTCGCGGCCCGTCGCGACGTGGATCACGGCGCGCATGGCGCACGTGTACAGCCTGGGTCACCTTGCGGGGCTGCCGGGGTGCCGGCCGCTGGCAGCAGCGGCGATCGGCGGGCTGCGGGGCCGACTGCGCGACGACGTCAACGGCGGCTGGTTCGCCTCGCTGGGCCCGGCCGACGAGCGGGACGAGACCAAGGCGGCCTACGCGCACGCGTTCGTCGTCTTCGCGTCGTCCAGCGCGACCATGGCCGGGGTGCCGGGGGCGAGGGAGCTGCTCGACGAGGCGCTGGCGGTGCTGGACGAGCGGTTCTGGGAGGAGGGCCCCGGGCTGCACCGGGACTCCGCCGTGGCGGACTGGTCGACCTTCAGCGACTACCGCGGGGTCAACGCGAACATGCACGCCGTCGAGGCCCTCCTCTCGGCCGCGGACACCACCGGGGACGCGCGGTGGCTGGAGCGGGCGGCGCGGATCACGTCGACGGTGCTGGGGTGGGCCGCGGGCAACGCGTGGCGGATCCCCGAGCACTTCGACCCGGCGTGGACCCCGCTGCTCGAGCACCACCGCGACCAGCCCGACCACCCCTTCGAGCCGTACGGCGCGACGGTGGGCCACGGGCTGGAGTGGGCGCGACTGGCGCTGCACGTGCGCGCCGCACTGGGCGACGCGGCGCCGGAGAGCCTGCTCGACGGCGCCAAGCAGCTGTTCGCCCGGGCCGTCGCGGACGGCTGGGCCGCAGACGGAGCGGACG
Organism: Actinotalea sp.; assembly: GCF_035443605.1. Taxonomy (NCBI): domain Bacteria; kingdom Bacillati; phylum Actinomycetota; class Actinomycetes; order Micrococcales; family Cellulomonadaceae; genus Actinotalea; species Actinotalea sp. The sequence goes on from NZ_DAORSQ010000091.1 coordinate 4,015, forward strand.
GGTTCGTCTACACGACCGACTGGTCCGGGGTGCCCGTGGTGCGCCAGCGCATGCACTGGGTGGCCGCCGAGGCGATCTCCGCCGCCGCGGCCCTGTCCGCCGCGACCGGGGACCCGGCCTACGACGCGTGGTACCGGACCTGGTGGGACTACGCCGTCGGGCACCTCGTCGACGACGACGGCTCGTGGCGTCACGAGCTCGACCCCGCCAACCGCCCGGCGGGCACGGTGTGGCCCGGCCGGCCCGACCTCTACCACTCGATCCACGCCGTGCTGCTCCAGCGTCTGCCCCTCGCGCCCTCCGCCCCCACGGCCCTCGCTCGCGGGCTGCTGCGGTAGGCGGCCGCCGCACCGCGGGACGGGGCGGGACCTTCGCCCCTGCGGTGACGCCCGGAGCAGGCGCACCGTGGGAGGTGGGCGGGAGCCACGGGACGTCCGCCCGGGGAGGCAGCGACCATGGGGGTCGGTGCGGGATCGTATGTCGACCTGGCGGCGAGCCGTGAGCGCGAGCGCTCCGGCCTGACCGCGCGCGAGGCCGGAGAGCGCCTCGCCGCGGACGGCCCCAACACCCTGCCGCCGCCCGCCCGGCCCTCCACGCTGCGCCGCCTTGCCGCCCAGCTGGTGCACGCCTTCGCGCTGCTCCTGTGGGCCGCCGCCGTGCTGGCCTGGTTCGCGCACCTGCCGCAGCTGTCCGTCGCCGTCGTCGCGGTGATC
>NZ_DAORSQ010000091.1:4827-10195 GCF_035443605.1 Actinotalea sp.
GCTGGCCTGGTTCGCGCACCTGCCGCAGCTGTCCGTCGCCGTCGTCGCGGTGATCGTCGCCAACGCGCTGTTCTCGTTCGCGCAGGGGCGTCGCGCGGACCGCGCGGCCGAGATGCTGCGCCGCCTGCTGCCCGTGCGCGTCGCGGTGCGTCGCGACGGCGTGGTGCGCCGGCTGGACGCGCCTGAGGTGGTGCGCGGCGACGTCATCGTCCTCGAGGCGGGGGACCGGGTACCGGCGGACGCACGGGTGATCATCGCCGACGTGCTGCTCGTCGACACCTCCACGCTGACGGGGGAGAGCGAGCCGACAGGGCTCGACGTCGGCGACACCCTCCACGCGGGCACCTTCGTCGTCGAGGGCACGGCAGAGGCGCTGGTCACCGCGACCGGGACCGGGACACGGCTGGCCGGGATCGCGCGGTCGACCGCCCTGGTCACGGACCACCCCACGCCGCTGACCCTCGAGCTGCGCCGGGTGGTGCGGGGGATCGGCCTCATCGCGGTGGGCGTGGGGCTGGGCTTCGTGGTGCTGACCGTGGCGCTCGGTCAGCCGCTCGCGCGCGGGTTCGAGCTGGCCCTCGGAGTGACCGTCGCGCTGGTACCGGAGGCCCTGCTGCCCACTGTGACCCTCGCGCTGGCCTGGGGCGCCGAACAGATGGCCCACCGCAACGTGCTGGTCCGCACGCTCGACGCGGTCGAGACGCTCGGCAGCGTGACGTTCGTCTGCACCGACAAGACCGGCACGCTGACGTGCAACGAGATGACGGTCGTCGAGGCGTGGACGCCGGTGGGGGCCGCGCGCGTCGCGACCCCGGGGTACCAGCCGACGGCCGACGTCGAGCTGCGGGACGCCGACGGTGCGGACCGCGGTGCTCGCGAGGCGCTCGAGCGGCTCGCGCGCTCCGGGGCGCGGTGCTCACGCGGGTACGCCGAGCCGCACGAGGGGACCTGGCGTGCGCACGGCGACCCCATGGAGGCCGCGCTGGACACGTTCGCGCGACGCCTCGGCCTGGACACCGACACCCCGCGCGCGCGCTCGTCCTCGGACATCGCCTTCGCCTTCGACCCCCACCGGCGGCGGATGTCCGTGGTCGCCGACGGCGAGGTCGTCACCAAGGGTGCGCCGGACTCCGTGCTGCCGCTGTGCACGAACGCGGACCAGCGCACGCGCGCCGTCGAGGCAGCCCAGCTGCTCAGCGCGCGGGGCCTGCGGGTGCTCGCGGTGGCGGGCCGACCCGCCGGGTCGGACACCCCGACGGTGGTCGCGATCGCCGAGCGGGGGCTCGAGCTCTACGGGCTCGTCGGGCTGCAGGACCCGCCGCGCACCGACGTCGCCGAGGCGCTCGCCGCGTGCCGCCGGGCCGGGGTCGCCGTCGCGATGATCACCGGCGACCACCCCGTCACGGCGGCCGCGATCGGCACCCAGGTGGGCCTGCGCCGGCCGGACGACCCGGTGCTCGTGGGCGCGGACCTGCCGGCGGACGACGCGGCGCTGGGGGAGCTGCTCGACCACGACGGCGTCGTCGTGGCGCGCGTGGCGCCCGAGGACAAGTTGCGCATCGCCCGGGCGCTGCGGGCGCGCGGGCACGTCGTGGCGATGACCGGCGACGGGGTCAACGACGGTCCGGCGCTGCGCGAGGCCGACATCGGGATCGCGATGGGCGCCTCGGGCACCGACGTGGCGCGCGAGGCCGCTGACCTCGTGCTCCTCGACGACCACTTCGCGTCGGTGGTCGCCGGCATCGAGCTGGGCCGCGCGACGTTCGTCAACATCCGCCGGTTCCTCACCTACCACCTGTCCGACAACGTCGCAGAGCTCGCACCCTTCATGGTGTGGGGGCTGTCCGGCGGGAACATCCCGCTGGCGCTGGGCGTGCTCCAGATCCTCGCGCTCGACCTCGGCACGGACACCCTGTCCGCCGTGGCGCTGGGCGCCGAGCCGCCCGGCCGGCACCTGCTCGAGCGCCCGCCGGTCTCCGGCCGGCTGCTCGACCGCGGGGTGCTGCGCCGTGCGTTCGGCCTGCTGGGGCCCACCGAGGCCGTCCTCGCGATGGCGGCGTTCTTCGCGACGTTCCTCGCCGCGGGCTGGCGGCCGGGGGAGGCCTTTCCCGCAGGGGCGGTGCTCGCCGCCGCGTCCGGGGCCGCGTTCGCGACCGTCGTCATCGGGCAGACCGCCAACGCGTTCGCGTGCCGGAGCGCGTCGCGGACCCCGTGGGCGCTCGGCTGGACGACCAACCGCCTGCTCATCCCTGCGGCGTCCATCGAGGGGGCCTTCTCGGTGGTGGCGCTGTTCGTCCCGGCGCTCGCCGTCGTCCTGGGTCACCGACCGCCCGGGTTCGCCGGCTGGGCCGTCGCGATCGCCTCGGCGGGTGTGGTGCTCGGGGTCGACGCGCTGGACAAGGCCGCGCGCGGGCGGGGTGAGCGGCGCGCGCGCCGCTGAACGATCGGTGCCCGCGCGGTCTGCGAGGATGCGCGGGTGAGCACCGAGCAGCGCCACCGCCGCGCGTCCATCAGCGACGTCGCCCGGCTGGCCGGCGTCGCCGTCGGGACGGTCTCCAACGTGCTCAACCGGCCCGAGATCGTCGCGCCGGCGACCCGTGAGCGCGTCGAGGCGGCGATCGCCGAGCTGTCGTTCGTGCCCAACGGCGTCGCCCGCCAGCTGCGGGCCGGCACCATCACGACCGTCGGCGCGATCCTGCTGGACATCCGCAACCCGTTCTTCACCGAGGTGGCCCGGGGGATCGAGGACCGCCTCGCGCTGGACGACCACACCCTCATGCTCGCGAGCTCCGACGACGACCCTGCGCGCGAGGCGAAGTACCTGCGACTCTTCGAGGAGCACGGCGTCGTGGGGATGCTCGTGGTGCCGACCACCCAGGACCTGGACCACCTGCAACGCCTCCAGCGGCGCGGAGTGCGCGTGGTCCTGCTCGACGCACCGTCGTCCCTCGACGAGATCTCCTCGGTGTCCGTGGACGACCAGGCCGGCGGCGCGATGGCCGCCCGGCACCTGCTGGACCGGGGCCACCGCCGGATCGTCTTCCTCAACGGTCCGCACTCCATCCGCCAGTGCGCGGACCGCCGCGCGGGGGTGGACCTCGCGGTGCGCGAGGCCGGTCTCGACCCGGCCGACGTGGTGCACGAGGTGACGCTGACGTCGCTCGACGCCGCGGGTGGTGACGCCGCGCTGCGGGCGCTGGTCGCGGTGGCGGACGGGCAGCCGCCCGAGGCGGTGTTCTGCGTCAACGACCTCGTCGCGGTGGGCGTGCAGCGTTCGCTGCGGCTGCTGGGCGGCACGGCGCTGCTCGAGCGCGTCGCCGTCGTCGGCTACGACGACATCGACATCGCGAGCGAGCTCGCCGTCCCGCTGACCTCCGTGCGCCAGCCCACCCACGAGATGGGCTTCCGGGCAGCGGAGCTGCTGCTGGCGCGCGGGGACGAGGCGGCCGTCGAGCACGTGGTGTTCCAGCCGGAGCTCATCGTGCGGGCCTCCAGCCGCGCCACGGCCTGACCGGCCACGGCCTGACCGGCGGCGGGACCTTCGTCCGACGCTGACGGCTCGCGAGTCTGAAACGATTCACGACGAGGAGTCACCTCGTCACCGTCGCCCAGGAGGATGCACCGTGCCGTACCGGATGATCTGGAACCAGACCGCCTACTTCGGGGCGGGCTCCGTCGCGGTGGTGCCCGACGAGCTCGTGCGTCGCGGCTTCACCAAGGCCCTCGTGGTCTCCGACGCCGTGCTCGTCGAGACCGGCGTCACCGCGCGCGTCACCGACCTGCTCGACGCGGCCGGGTTCCCGTACGAGGTCTTCTCCGACGTGGCACCCAACCCGCCGATCGCCAACGTCCAGGCCGGCGTCGCCGCGTTCCGGGCCTCGGGCGCCGACGTGCTCGTCGCCGTCGGCGGCGGGTCGCCCCAGGACACGTGCAAGGCGGTCGGCATCATCGTCGCCAACCCCGAGTTCGCCGACGTGCGCTCGCTCGAGGGCGGCGCCGCGACCAAGAACCCATCGGTGCCGATCGTCGCGATCCCCACGACCGCGGGCACGGCGTCGGAGACGACGATCAACTACGTCATCACCGACACCGAGCGCCAGCGCAAGTTCGTCTGCTTCGACCCGCACGACATCCCCGTCCTGGCCGTCGTCGACGCCGAGATGATGGCCACGGCGCCGCGCTCGCTCAAGGTCGCGACCGGCCTCGACGCGCTGACGCACGCCATCGAGGGCTACACGACCGCCGGCGCGTGGGAGCTGTCCGACCTGTTCCACCTCAAGGCCATCCAGGTCATCGCGGCATCGCTCAAGGCCGCGGCCGACGGCGACGGCGCGGCCATGGAGCGCATGGCCCTGGCGCAGTACGTGGCCGGGATGGGCTACTCCAACGTCGGGCTCGGCCTGGTGCACGCGATGGCCCACCCGCTCGGCGCGTTCTACTCCGCGCCGCACGGCGTGGCCAACGGCATCCTGCTGGCGCCGGTGATGGCCTTCAACGCCGAGGCGACGGGGGAGCGGTTCCGCGACATCGCCGCGGCCTTCGGCGTCGAGGGCGCTGCCACGCTGCCGCTCGACGAGGTGCGCACCGCGGCCGTCGAGGCCGTCGCGGCCCTGACGCGCGACCTGGGCAACCCCACGCGGATCAGCGAGATCGGCGCCACAGAGGCCGACCTGCCGGCGCTCGCGCAGTCGGCGTTCGACGACGTCTGCGCCGGCGGCAACCCGCGCCCGGCGAGCGTCGAGCAGATCGAGGCGCTGTACCGCTCGATGCTCTGACCGTCACCTGAGCACCCGGTCGGCGCCGTCCTCCTCGGCGGCGCCGACCGGAGGGTTGACGCCGAGCAGTCGGCATGAAACGATTCATAACGCCGGACGCGACGTCGCACCGGCAGAAGGAGAACGACAGTGAGCAACGCAGCCCAGGCCCTCGACGGGCTCGACCAGCTGGCCATCGAGGTCCCGTCGTGGGCCTACGGCAACTCGGGCACGCGGTTCCGCGTGTTCGGCACGCCGGGCACCCCGCGCACCGTGCAGGAGAAGATCGCCGACGCCGCGCAGGTCCAGGCGTACACCGGCCTGGCGCCGAGCGTCGCGCTGCACATCCCGTGGGACAAGACCGACGACTACGCGGCGCTGGCCGCCTACGCCGCGGATCTGGGCCTTGCCCTGGGCACGGTGAACTCGAACACGTTCCAGGACGAGGACTACAAGTTCGGCTCGCTGGCCTCGCTGGACGCCGGCGTGCGGCGCAAGGCGATCGACCACCACCTCGAGTGCCTCGACATCATGGACGCGACCGGCTCGCGGGACCTGAAGATCTGGCTCGCCGACGGCACCAACTACCCCGGCCAGTCGGACATGCGCCGGCG
>NZ_DAORSQ010000092.1:0-9909 GCF_035443605.1 Actinotalea sp.
GGGCCACCGCGACTCAGGGGGTGCGGCGGCGCAGCGTCGTCGCACCGAGCACGAGGGCGCCGACGATGAACAGCACGATCACCCCGATCGCGCCCCGGACGTCGGCGAAGCCGCCGCCGCGAGCGAGCTCCTGCAGCGCCTCCATGCCGTACGTCAGCGGCATGACGCGCGAGACCGCCTCGAGGACAGCCGGCATCTCGTCACGCGGCATGAGCAGCCCACCCGTGACGAGCTGCGGGAAGATGATCACCGGCATCATCTGCACGGCCTGGAACTCGGTGCGCGCGACGGCGGACGCCGCGAGGCCGAGGGCCGTGCCCAGCACCGCGTCCAGGAGGGCGACGAGCACCACGACCCACAGCGCGCCGGCCACCCGCATGCCGCACACCCCGACGGCGAAGGCGGTGAGCACGAGCGCCTGCACCACGGCGACCGCGCCGAACGCCAGCGCGTACCCGAGCACCACGGAACCACGCGTCACCGGCGTGGTCATGAGCCGCTCGAGGGTGCCGGACTGCCGCTCGCGCAGCGTGGCAACGCTCGTCACGAGGAACATCACGATGAGCGGGAAGAGGCCGAGCAGCAGCGGGCCGAACTGGTCCAGGACGGGCGTCCCGTCGAACATCCAGGCGATGAGCCCGACGATGAGGCACGGCAGCCCGATGAGCAGGGCGATGGTGCGCGGGTCGTTGCGGATCTGGCGCAGCACGCGACCCGCGGTGGCGACGGTGAGCCTCATCGCGCGCTCCCCTCACCGGCGCCGCGATCGCCCACGCCGCCGCCGTCCGTGCCGCGACCGTCGGCCGGGCCCTGCGCGATGCCCTCGACCAGCGCAAGGAAGGCGGCCTCGACATCGGGGGCCCCGGTGGTCGTGAGCAGCTCCGCGACGGTCGCGTCGGCGAGGACCCGGCCGTCACGCAGCAGCACGAGGCGGTCGCAGCGCAGCGCCTCGTCCATGACGTGGCTGGAGACCAGCAGGGAGGTGCCGTCAGCGGCCAGCGCCGCGAAGAGGTCCCACAGGTCGCGGCGCAGCACGGGGTCCAGCCCGACGGTCGGCTCGTCGAGCACCAGCAGGTCCGGCGAGGCCAGCAGCGCCACCGCGAGGGAGGCCCGGGACAGCTCGCCGCCCGAGAGCACCCCCACCCGCCGGTCGGCCAGGCGCGTGAGGTCGACGGCGGCAAGGCTCCGGGCGACGTCGTCCTCGCCTGCCGAGAGCAGCCGCGCGAAGTACCGCAGGTTCTCCACCACGGAGAGGTCCGTGTAGACCGACGGCGCCTGGGTGACGTACCCGACGCGACGCCGCAGGTCCGGGTGCCCGGCCGGCATGCCGAGCACCTCGACCGTCCCGGTCACGCTGTCCTGGATGCCGACGAGCGCTCGCATGAGCGTCGTCTTGCCGCTGCCGCTCGGCCCGAGCAGGCCGACCACCTGCCCGGCGGGCACGGACAGGTGCATGCCCTCGATGACGGTGACGCCCCGGTGGCCCGTCCCACGGACCACGCGCAGCCCCTCGACCCGGATGACCGGTGCGGTGTGCGACCCCATGAGGGCGATCCTGCACCCTCCGGCGACCTCTGCCGTCAGCCCTTCGTCACCTCGCGCAGCACGACGACGCCGTGGGCCGGGACGACCGTCGTCTCGGCGTGCTCCCCGCCCGTGACGAGGTCGGTCCCCCCCACCGGCAGGACGACGTCGCGCGCCGTGTGGTTGATCGCGAAGAGCCACGACGTGCCGTCGCCCACGCGGCGCACCACCTCGACGCCCGGCACCGTCGCGGCGACGGGTCGCACGCCCGCCGTGGCGAGCACGTCGTCGAGCAGCCGGGCGGTCGCCGCGGGGTCCAGCCGCGTCGAGACGTACCAGGCCGTGCCGCCGTCGGGCGCCGTGCGCCGTGTCACGGCTGGCCCGCCGGCGGACGGGCCGTCGACGTAGGTGGCCACGACCTGCGCGTCCGGGACGGTCATCCGCTCGGTCCACACATGGCCCGTCGCACCGTCGGACAGGCTCACCGCGCCGCCCTCGCCGAGCGGCGCGAACTCCTCGACCCGCACGCCCAGCAGGTCGCGGAACGCCCCGGGGTAGCCGCCGAGGCGCATCCGGTCCGCCTCGTCGACGATGCCGGAGAAGTACGTGACGAGCACGTGCCCCCCGCGCTCGACGACGGCGGCCACCCGGGCCGCGGTGTCGTCGCTCGCGAGGTAGAGGGTCGGGACGAGCACCACGCGGTACGCGTCGAGCGGCGCGCCGACGGGCAGCACGTCCACGGCGACGCCCGCGTCGAGCAGCGCCCGGTGCAGTCGCTGGGCCTGGTCGAGGTAGCGGAGGTCGGACGTCGGGTGCGCTCCGCGCTCCGCGGCCCACCACGCCTGCGTGTCCCACAGCAGGGCGACCTGTGCCGGCTCGACGACGCTGCCGTGCACCTCGGCCAGCCGGCCGATCGTCGCACCCAGCGCGACGACGTCGCGGAACAGCGCGGAGTCGGGACCGGCGTGCGGCACCATCGCCGAGTGGAACGTCTCGGCGCCGGCGCGTGCGGCCCGCCACTGGAAGAACAGGACGCCGTCGGCTCCGCGCGCCACGTGCGCGAGGGAGTTGCGCAGCATCTCCCCCGGCCCCTTGGCGAGGTTGCGTCCCTGCCAGTTCACGGCGCTCGTCGAGTGCTCCATGAGCAGCCACGGCCCGCCCTGCGCCAGACCGCGCGTGCGGTCGGCGCTGAACGCGAGGTCCGCCCAGGCCTCCGGGTCCTGCGACCACAGGTAGTGGTCGTTGGCGACGAGGTCGAGGTGGGGGGTCATCGCGGCGTAGTCGATGGCGTTGAACGGCCCGATGACCATGTAGTTCGTCGTGACGGGCAGGTGCGGGGTGACCTCGTGGAGCACGTCGGCCTCGGCGCGCAGGTGCGTGACGAACTCGTCCGAGGTGAACCGGTCGAAGTCCAGCTGCTGGCCGGGGTTGCCGGTCGTCGTCGTCATCCGCGGCGGGAGCACCTGGTCGAACGAGGTGTGGTGCTGGCCCCAGAAGGCCGTCCCCCACGCGTCGTTGAGCTCGTCGACCGAGGCGTACCGCGCGCGGAGCCAGTCGCGGAACGCCGCGGCCGACACGTCGCAGTAGCAGCGGCCGTTGTGGCACGCGAGCTCGTTGGACACGTGCCACATGCGCACGGCGGGGTGGGTGCCGTAGCGCTCGGCGAGGACGCGGGCCATCCGGGTCGCGTGCGCGCGCACCACCGGGGAGCTGGGGCACCAGGTCTCGCGGCTCCCCTGGGTGTAGCGGCGCCCGTCCGCCGTCACCGGCAGGATCTCCGGGTGCGCCCGGTGCAGCCACACGGGCGGCGCGGCGCTCGGCGTGGCGAGGTCCACGCCGATCCCGTGCTCGTGCAGCAGGTCGAGCACGCGGTCGAGCCAGCCGAAGTCGTAGACGCCCTCCTCGGGCTCGAGCAGCCCCCAGGAGAAGATGCCGACGGAGACGAGGTTCACCCCGGCCTCGCGCATGAGCGCCATGTCCTCGAGCCAGACGTCCTCCGGCCACTGCTCGGGGTTGTAGTCCGCGCCGAAGGACAGGCCGTGGGTGGGCCAGGCGTGGGCGATGCGGGCGGGCGCGTCGGCTCCGGGTGCGGGCTGGGCGGGTGCGGCGTCGTTGGGCACGGGGCAACGCTAGCCGGGGTGCGCGCGCTGTCGGACCACCCGGCTACCGTTCCCCCGTGACCACCCTTCCCGCCCGCGGCAACCGGGGCGCGCGCACGCCGGCCCGCGCCGCGCGCCCCGGCTACACGTGCTCCGAGTGCGGCTGGACGGCCGCCAAGTGGGCCGGCCGGTGCGGCGAGTGCCAGGCCTGGGGCACCGTGGTCGAGGACATCGCCGCCGGTGGCGGCCCCCGCACCGTGGCCACGTCCCCGGCGCGCACGCCGGCCCGGCCGATCGGCGACATCGACGTCGAGCCGGCCCGTGCCCGCCCCACCGGCGTGGGTGAGCTGGACCGCGTGCTCGGCGGGGGCCTGGTCCCCGGGGCGGTCGTCCTGCTCGCCGGGGAGCCCGGCGTCGGCAAGTCCACCCTGCTGCTCGACGTCGCCGGCAGGCTCGGGCGGGTGCCCGGGGCGCGGGTGCTCTACGTGACGGGCGAGGAGTCCGCCGGTCAGGTCCGGCTGCGCGCCGAGCGGATCGGTGCCGTCGCCCCCGGGCTGCTGCTCGCCGCCGAGACGGACCTCGGCACCGTCCTGGGACACCTCGAGGCCGAGAACCCGACGATGCTCGTCGTCGACTCCGTCCAGACCATCGCCTCGTCGCTCGTCGACGGCGCGCCGGGCGGCGTGAGCCAGGTCCGCGAGGTCGCCGCGGCCCTCATCGCCGCGGCCAAGGAGCGGGACATCCCGGCGCTGCTCGTCGGGCACGTCACCAAGGACGGCTCGGTCGCGGGGCCGCGCACCCTCGAGCACCTCGTCGACGTGGTGTGCTCGTTCGAGGGCGAGCGGCACTCGCGGCTGCGGATGGTCAGGGCGACCAAGAACCGCTACGGCCCCACGGACGAGGTCGGCTGCTTCGACCTCAACGAGAACGGGATCGTCGAGCTGCCGGACCCGAGCGGGCTCTTCCTCTCCCAGACCCACCGGCAGGTCGCCGGGACCTGCGTCACGGTGACGCTCGAGGGCCGGCGGCCGCTCGCCGTCGAGGTCCAGGCGCTCGTGGTCCCCAGCCTCCTCACCAACCCGCGCCGCACCACGAGCGGTGTGGAGGCCAGCCGTCTCGCGATGGTCCTCGCGGTGCTCCAGCGGCGCGCGGGCGTGCCGCTCGCCGACCGGGACGTGTACGTCTCGACGGTCGGGGGTGCGCGCGTGGTCGAGCCGGCGGCCGACCTCGGGATCGCCCTGGCGATCGCCAGCGGGACGGCCGACCTGCCGCTCGCCGACCACCTCGTCGCGTTCGGCGAGGTCGGCCTGGCCGGTGAGCTGCGGCCCGTCGTGGGCCTGGCCCGGCGGCTGGGGGAGGCCCGGCGGCTGGGCTTCACGCGCGCCGTGGTGCCCGAGGGCTCCGTCGAGCCCGGCGAGGTGCCGGACGGGCTCGCGCTGCTCCAGGCGAGGGACCTGGCGCACGCGTTGGGGCTGGCCCACGAGGCACGCGTCCCCGACCGCGACCGCCCGCTCCCGTAGGATTCGGCCGTGGTCACCACCGAGCGCACCGTCGACGAGCTGCTGCGCTCCACCCTTGCCGCCGTCGCCCCCGGGACACCCCTGCGGGACGGGTTGGAGCGCATCCTGCGCGGCCGCACGGGAGCGCTCATCGTCCTGGGCCACGACAAGGTCGTCGAGTCGATGTGCTCGGGCGGCTTCTCGCTCGACGTCGGCTTCTCGTCCACCCGACTGCGCGAGCTCGCCAAGATGGACGGCGCGATCGTCGTCGACCGGGATGCGACGCGCATCATGCGGGCCGCCGTCCAGCTGCTGCCGGACCCGACCATCGAGACCACCGAGTCGGGCACCCGGCACCGCACCGCCGAGCGCGTCGCCAAGCAGTCCGGGTTCCCCGTCGTCTCCGTGAGCCAGTCGATGCAGATCATCGCGCTGTACGTGGGCGGGTCGCGGTACGTGCTCGAGGGCTCCGACGTCATCCAGTCCCGCGCCAACCAGGCCCTGGCCACCCTCGAGCGGTACAAGTCGCGCCTCGACGAGGTCAGCGGCACCCTCTCGGCGCTGGAGATCGAGGACCTCGTCACCGTGCGCGACGTCGCGGCGGTGGTCCAGCGTCTGGAGATGGTGCGCCGCATCTCCGAGGAGATCGCCGGCTACGTCGTCGAGCTCGGCACCGACGGTCGCCTCATGGCGCTGCAGCTCGACGAGCTCGTCGGCGGCGTGAGCTCGGACCGCCAGCTGGTCATCCGCGACTACGTCGAGGCCAGCCGCGCCGGGCGCAGCCAGGACGAGGTGCAGGACGCCCTGGCGCTCATGGACGCCAACGAGCTGCTCGACCTCGTGCACATCGCCCGGATCCTCGGCCTCGCGGCCGTCGACGACTCGCTCGACGGCGCCGTCGGCCCGCGGGGCTACCGGCTGCTGTCCAAGGTCCCGCGCCTGCCCGGCGCGATCGTCGACCGGCTGGTCGGCCACTTCGGCGGCCTGCAGAAGCTGCTCGCCGCGAGCATCGACGAGCTCATGACGGTCGACGGCGTGGGCGAGCAGCGCGCCCGCGCTGTGCGCGAGGGGCTGTCCCGGCTGGCGGAGTCCAGCATCCTCGAGCGTTACGTCTGAGACCGCGCGCTACGTCTGAGACCGGGCGCGACGTCCCGACCGCGTGCGATCACCCGAGGTCGAAGACCGCCGTCGCGCTCGTGGCGCCGAGGATCGTGGCCACAGCGGTGTACGTGCCGGGCCGAGGCTCCGCGAGGTCCGCGGGGCAGCCCTCGGCCGAGCGCACCCGGGCCCACGCGATCGTCGCGTCGTAGCGCCCGCCGGCCTCGAGCAGCTGCAGGGCCTCCGCGGGTGCGGCGAGGCAGTCGAGCGAGGACCAGATCCGGTCGGCGCCCGAGGTGATGAGGACCTCGCGGTTCGCCTCGTTCGCGTCGAGCGTGCAGCTCGTCGCACCGGTGTTGGTCACCGCGAGCGCGAAGGTCGGGGACGTGCCGGCGGGGAAGGCGCGTCCGTCGGCCGTCAGGGTCACCGTGAGGTCGGCCGGGGCGCACGCGACCGGGCCGCTCGGGTCCTCGGCCGGGGCCTCGCCGTCGTCCGTCGCCCCGTCGTCGGTCGCCCCGGCGTCGCCCTCGTCCGCCGGTGCCTCGACGGCCGCCCCGTCCTCACCCGTCGCCGCGGCCTCGTCCGGACCGCCGCGCCCGAACAACGCCCACCAGCCGATCCCGAGCAGCGTCCCGACCACGGCCAGCGCGATGAGCACGGCCGCCCGCCGGATCCAGTAGACCCGGGGCGACTGCGGTCCGACCGGGTGCAGCACTGTGCTCATCGACGACACCTCCGTCGGTCACGCTACGACGGGGTCGCCGGGCCGCGACGCTGCCGCGCCGAAGGACGGTCGGGCCCGTGCCGGGAGGCGTCCATGGCGTAGCGTCGGCTGCGGCGCTCGGGGTCACGGGGTCACGACGGGGAGGTCACGCGATGCAGGCTGCTGGCGACGTCGCCGCGGGCGAGACCACGGTCACCTGCGTCGACTACTCGGCTGCCGACGTCCACGAGCAGCGCGTCGGCGACCTCGCGACCTTCCTCGAGCAGCACCGTCCGGCGTGGTCGGCCGTGCGCTGGATCGACGTCGTCGGGTTCGCCGACCTCGACGCGATCCACGCCCTCGCCGCCAAGTACGAGCTGCACCCGCTGGCCCTCGAGGACCTGCTCAGCCACTCCCAGCGGCCCAAGATCGACGCCTACGGCGGCGCGGGCAGCAACCTCAACGCCCGCCTGTTCATCAGCACACGCGCCCTGCACCTGCGCGAGGGCCGGCTGCGCAGCGCACCCGTGTCGATCTTCCTGGGTCACACCACGGTGCTCACCTTCCAGAGCACCGCCACGGGGGTCTTCGACCCCGTGCACCACCGGCTCACCGTCCCGGGCTCGCGGCTGCGGGCGGACGACGCGTCCTTCCTCACCTACTCGCTGCTCGACGCCGTCGTCGACGCGTGCTTCCCGATCATCGACCACTTCGACGGGCACCTGGACCGGCTGGAGAACGCCGTCGTCGAGCATGTCGACCCCTCGCTGCTGACGATGATCCAGGACGTCAAGCGGCAGTTCGCGCTCCTGCGCTGGAGCATCTGGCCGATGCGCGAGGTGGTCGGGGCCCTGCAGCGCGACCCGCACGAGTGCATGAGCGATGCGACCAAGGTCTACCTGCACGACCTGTACGACCACGTCGTCCAGGTGATCGAGATCAACGAGGCGTACCGCGAGCGCGCGGGCGACCTCGTCGAGTCCTACCGCTCGGCCGTGTCGTTCCGGCTCAACGAGGTGATCCGGGTGCTGACGGTCATCTCGACCGTCTTCATCCCGCTGACGTTCCTCGCGGGCGTGTACGGGATGAACTTCCACTACCTGCCGGAGCTGGAGCAGCGGTGGGCCTACCCCGCGTTCTGGGTGGTCAGCCTCGCGGTGGCGGGCGGGATGCTCGCGATGTTCCGCCGGCGCCGCTGGCTCTGAGCCCGCCCGATCGGGAGGGCGTCGGGCATCATCGTCGGGTGCCGCACGCCCTGGTCGAGCCCGTCGTCGCCTGGTTCGACGCGCACGGCCGTGACCTGCCGTGGCGCGCGCCCGACCGCACCGCGTGGGGTGTGCTGGTCAGCGAGGTGATGCTCCAGCAGACGCCGGTGGTGCGCGTCGAGCCGGCCTGGCGCGCGTGGCTGGAGCGGTGGCCCGGTCCGGCCGCCCTGGCTGCGGCGCCCACCGCCGACGTGCTGCGGGCATGGGGTCGTCTGGGCTACCCGCGCCGGGCGCTGCGGCTGCAGCAGTGCGCGGTCGTCGTCGTCGATCGGCACGACGGCGTGCTGCCGACCGACGAGGCCGCGCTGCTCGCGCTTCCGGGCGTGGGCACCTACACGGCAGCGGCCGTCATGGCCTTCGCGCACGGACGCCGCGCCGTCGTCGTGGACACCAACGTGCGGCGCGTCCTGGCCCGCGCGGTCGACGCGGCCGCCCTGCCCGCCCCGCACCTGACAGCGGTCGAGCTCGCCCGCGCCGGCCGGGTGGTGCCCGACGACGATGTGACGGCCACGCGCTGGAACGCCGCGGTGATGGAGCTCGGCGCCCTGGTCTGCACCGCGCGGGCGCCGCGCTGCGAGTCCTGCCCCGTCGAGCGGCAGTGCGCCTGGCGGGCCGCGGGCATGCCGCCCGACGCCCTCGCGGACGGGCGCCGCCGCCAGGCGTGGCACGGCACGGACCGGCAGGCGCGGGGCCTGGTCATGGCCACCCTGCGCGCGGCCGACGGCGCGGTGCCGGCCGCGGCCGTGGCGGCGGCATTCGCCACCGGTTGGCCGTCGGAGCAGGACCGCGCGCGCGTGATCGCCGGCCTCGTGGCGGACGGGCTCATCGAGGAGGTGAGTGACGCGGAGGAGGTGAGTGACGCGGAGGAGGGGAGTGACGCGGCGGAGGGCGGCGACACGGTGGAGGTGGGGCACGACGCGGGCCCCACGTTCCGGTTCCCGGCGAGCCCGACGCCGGGCCGACCGGCCCCACCACCCGCGCCGGCCCTGCTGGACGCGCCGTGATCCGGGTCCCGGCCGGCCTGCTCGCCCTGCCGGACCGCGACCCGACGTGGCTGCCGTGGCTCGACGCGCTGCCGCGCCGCGTCGAGGACCTGCTCGGCGACTGGTCCCTCGTGCCCGACGGCGCCGCGCTCCACGGGCGGTGCGCCCTCGTGGTCCCGGTCCGCACGGCCGATGGCGAGCCCGCGGCCCTCAAGGTCACCTGGCCGCACGACGAGGCGACCCTCGAGCACCTCGCGCTGCAGCACTGGCACGGGGAGGGCGCCGTGCGTCTGCTCCGCGCGGACCCGCACCGCTGGGCCCTGCTGCTCGAGCGCCTCGGGCCCACCGACCTCACCGCGCTCGACGACGTCGAGGCGTGCGAGGTGGTCGGGGACCTGCTCACCCGCCTGCGTCACCCCGCGCCGCCCCAGCTCACCCCGCTGTCGCGGCGCGTGGCCGCCTGGACCGACCGGCTGGCCGCCCTGCCGCCCGACGCCGCGCTGCCGCACCGTCTCGTCGCGCACGCCGTGGCGCTCGGGCGAGCCTTCACGGCCGACCCGGCCACCGACGGGACGCTGCTGCACACCGACCTGCACGACGAGAACGTCCTGGCCGCCGACCGCGCGCCGTGGCTGGTCATCGACCCCAAGCCGCTGTCCGGCGACCAGCACTACGAGGTGGCGCCGTCGCTGTGGAACCGCTGGGACGAGGTGCTGGCCACGGGCGACGTGCGCTGGG
>NZ_DAORSQ010000093.1:0-1674 GCF_035443605.1 Actinotalea sp.
CTTCCCCCCGCATGGCGAAAACCTAGCAACCTCGAACCCCCGACGGCAGCCCGTACCCGTCCGCTGTGGACAACCCCGCACCCCGGGGAATCCTCCGCACCCGCGCGCGCGTTGGCACCCCCATGCCCCTCACCGGAGAGTACGCACCCAGCACGTCGCAGTGGGCCCGAGAGCAGGCCGAGCGCTTCGAGGCGTCCGGCGGCGCCGAGGCCAACACGCTCCAGGGGGTGCCGATCATCGTGCTGACGTCGCTCGGCGCGCGCAGCGGCACGCTGCGCAAGACCGCCCTGATGCGCGTCGAGCACGAGGGGAGCTACGCCGTCATCGCCTCGAAGGGCGGGGCCCCGGACCACCCGCGGTGGTACCACAACCTCGTCGCGCACCCGCTCGTCGAGCTGCAGGACGGAGCAGTCCGGCGCGACTACGCCGTCCACGAGGCGACGGGCCCGGAGCGCGAGGAATGGTGGACGCGGGCCCTCGCCGTGTGGCCCGCCTACGCCGACTACCAGACGAAGACGGACCGCCTCATCCCGGTGCTCGTGCTGACCCCGGTCGAGGGCTGACCGCCCCCGGCCACGACACGGTGGACGCCGGCTTGACCAGCACCAGAAGTGCCCTTGACCTGCACGGACACCCACCGGCATCCGACAGGCGAACGGCGGGTGAATCCCGTCCGGATGGCCCAAGGGTCCCACCCGCCGGGGCCCGGGACTTGAGACCCTGAACGGGTTGGCGATCCCGACCCGTGAGGCGATACCTGTGACCGAGACCCTGGTGCTCCAGGACCACTCCACCCTCCTGCTGGAGCTCATCCGCGACGAGGACGACGGCCTGCCGCCCTTCTGGGACTGACCTCACCCCGAGCCGCACCCGCTACGGGGCCGACCGCCCCGCATCGCTCGACCCACCCTCGCGCGACGAACCACCCTCGCTCGACGACCCACCCCCGAGGAGCTCCAGCTCCTCGCGCACATACGGGTCGTCGGGACGTTCGACGAGGAGCGCTCGCTGCATCGCCAGGGCCTCTGCCTCCCGGCCCAGCTCCCGCAGGCATCGGGCGACGGTCCACCGCGCCACCTGCTCGTCGTCCGAACCCACCCCGCCACCCGTCGGCCGGGTGCTGGCCGCGTGAGCTCGCCCGAAGGCCTGCAGCGCCTCCGCCGGCCGCCCGGCGTCGAACCGGGACCACCCCAGGTTCGTGAGCAGCGGGACGGACCAGCGCTCCACCTCGGCATCGCCCGAGGCCGCTACCAGCGCGAGCGCCGCCGCGCTCCACCGCTCGGCCCCCTCCGGGTCCGCGAGCACCAGCATGTGCAGCGCGTCCACCGCGAGCGCCACGGCCCCCACGT
Organism: Actinotalea sp.; assembly: GCF_035443605.1. Taxonomy (NCBI): domain Bacteria; kingdom Bacillati; phylum Actinomycetota; class Actinomycetes; order Micrococcales; family Cellulomonadaceae; genus Actinotalea; species Actinotalea sp. The sequence goes on from NZ_DAORSQ010000093.1 coordinate 1,350, forward strand.
CGCTCGCGGAGGCGACGGCGGCGCGGAACAACGGGACCGCGGCAGCCGGGTCCCCCGCCGACCGGTGCAGCCGCCCCCGCTCGAGGAGCACCCGCACGCCGACCACGCCACCGTCGGCCGTGATCGCGTCGAGCGCCGCGAACCCCTCGTCGAACCGGCCCTGCAGTCCGAGCGCGCGAGCCACCTGGGTGACCAGCTCGTCGCGGTGGCCGGCGGGACGGGTGCCGTCCGCGGCCGCGGCGGCGAACCGACCCTGGGAGCCGACCGGGTCCTCGAAGTCCCACAGCGCGCGGATCACCGCTGGTTCCAGCGGCGGGCCGGGGGG
>NZ_DAORSQ010000093.1:1774-4877 GCF_035443605.1 Actinotalea sp.
GCGGCACGTCCGACGGGCGGCGCGGCACGTCCGACGAGCGGGGTGGGACGTCCACGGCAGGTCCTCCTCGGCGGGACGACGACGGGCTGGTGGGCCGATGGTGCAGCGGTCGAGCACCCCAGCGCCTGCGCACGTCTCGCATCGCGGACGCGAGTTCCAAAGGTCCCATCACCGCCAGAGGACGGCGACCTAAAGTCCGGGTAAAGTCCGTGCCTGCATCCGGGAGGCCCGGCGCTCGTCGGCTCCGACCGGCGGTACGCAGTGACACCTCGCCGACCGCATCCCCGGTCCCGAGCAAGGAGCAGACCCCGTGACCGAGTCCTTGGACCTTCGCAGCGCCGAGCGCTCCGCGAGCGCGCATGCCGCCCTCGCGGGCCTGACCCTCCCGCCCGCCGTGCGGGCCGCGCTGGACGCGTGCCGCACCGTCGTCGTGCCCACCACGCGCGCCGAGCTCTACCAGATCGCCCTCGGCCCCGAGGGCGGCCCGGTGTTCGACGTCGTCTACGACGTCGACGGAGCGCCCGTGAAGGAGGCCGACGTCGTGCGCTGCCGCAACGGCATCGCCGTGAACTTCCCGGACGACTACCTGCGCCGCCGCGACCCCGACTGCATGCGGATCGCCGACGACCTGCCCACGGACAAGCCGCGGTACGCGGACGTCTTCGGCGAGAGCTTCGCCCAGACCAAGGCCGAGACGCTCGAGTGGCTGGCCGGGCAGGACCTCGTCGTCGTGCCCTTCAAGGCCGGTGGGCTGTCCTTCGGCTACCCGAGCCTGGCGATCATGCCGGCCAACGCGGCGTTCTTCGCGCTGACGCTCGTGGACCTGCAGGGCTGGGTGACGTTCGAGGAGCTCGGCCCGTACACGCCGCGCTCGATCCTCTACGTCGCGCCACCCTTCCGGCACACCCACTTCGCTGGCCGCCAGGTCGTGGTGCACGACCGCTCGACCACGCTGCACGAGGTCTTCGCCTACAACCTCTACCCGGGACCGAGCGCCAAGAAGGGCGTGTTCTCGGTGCTGCTCGACATCGGCGAGCAGGAGGGCTGGCTCACCGCCCATGCATCGTCGGTGCGCGTCACGACGCCGTACGAGAACGAGACGATCATCATGCACGAGGGCGCCTCGGGCGGCGGCAAGTCGGAGATGTGCCAGGAGATCCGGCGCCTCGAGGACGGCCGCATCCTGCTGGGGCACAACATCGTCAGCGACGAGCCGTACTTCATCACCCTCGGTGAGACGAGCGCGCTCGCGCCGGTGACCGACGACATGACGCTCGTGCACCCGTCGGTGCAGAACGAGAGCGGCCGGGTCGTGGTGGCCGACGCCGAGGACGGCTGGTTCGTGCGCGTCGACAACCTCACCGAGTACGGCGAGGACGTCGCGCTCGAGCGCGTCTTCATCCACCCCTCCGAGCCCCTGGTCTTCTACAACATCCACGGCGTGCCCGACGCGACGTGCCTGCCGTGGGAGCACACGCTCGACTCCAGCGGCAAGCCGTGCCCCAACCCGCGCGTCGTCGTCTCCCGCAAGCAGATCCGCGGCGTCGTCAGCGAGCCGGAGGAGGTGGACGTGCGCACCTTCGGGGTGCGGATGCCCGCCTGCACCCGCACGGCGCCGTCGTACGGGATCATGGGCATGACGCACTTCGTGCCGCCGTCGGTCGCGTGGCTGTGGCGGCTCATCGCCCCGCGCGGCGACAAGAACCCCTCCATCGGCGAGTCGGCCGCCGCGACAACGAAGCTCGAGCACGGCGGCATGGTCGCCGAGGGCGTCGGCTCGTACTGGCCCTTCTCCACCGGCACCAAGGTGGCCGCGGCCAACCTGCTGCTGCGCCAGCTCGTCGGCGCCAACCGCACGCGCTACGTGCTGACCCCCAACCAGCACATCGGGGCGTACAAGGTGGGCTTCTCGGCCGAGTGGCTGACCCGCGAGTACCTGTCGCGCCGCGGCGCCGGCCGGATCCGCCCCGAGCACCTGGTCGCTTCGCGCTGCCCGCTGCTGGGCTACACGCTCGACGAGATGAAGATCGACGGCCAGCTCATCCGCCAGACGTTCCTGCGCACCGACCGGCAGTCGGGTGTGGGCGTCGAGGCGTACGACTTCGGCGCGAAGATCCTCACCGACTTCTTCAAGAGCGAGCTGACGCAGTTCCTCACCGAGGACCTCGACCCCCTGGGCCGGGCGATCATCGAGGTCTGCCTGCGCGACGGCGGCATCGAGGAGTACGAGGCCCTCACGCCGATGTACGCCTGAGGTCAGCGCGCCACGCGCCACGACGGCGCCGTCGGGGGGCCGGGTACGACGATGTACCCGCCCTCGACGTCGCCCAGCACCACCATGCGCGGGTCGCGCCGCCCCCAGAGCCAGGCGAGGTAGGTGCAGAGGATCGCGTCGACCTCGTCCTCGACGGCCCGCAGGTGGGCCTTGCGGGTCGCGCCCGCGACGACGGCACGGATCTGCTCCCACCGTGCGGAGCCGGCGAGCCCGAGCGTCGGCCCGACGACGCGCTCCAGGTGGTCGAGCAGCACGGTGAAGGCGGTCCGCAGCGCCGGCAGGTCGCGGCCGGGCTTGGCCTTGTACGGCAGCACCCGGCCGAGCCCGAAGAGGGCGACCATCGCCGGGTGCGGGTAGACCTCGATCGCGACGGACGCGACGCCGTCGGGCGCCGTCCGCGGGTCCAGGTCCCAGCCGAACCGCTCCGCGAGCACCGCGCCGCGCGGCGGGTCGAACCACGGGCGCGAGCGGTTGGCCGGGTGGGCACCGGCGTCGTAGGCCGCGAAGAGACGCCCGACGGCGGCCTCGCAGTCCCGCCGCCCGGTCGCGTTGGGGACCACGAGGGGTGCATCGATCGCGGCGACCACGCGCCCGACGGCGTGCTCGGCGACGACCTCGGCGATCTCCTCGTCGGTGACCACGGAGCACGATGCGACGAGCCGGCCGGAGGTGTCCAGCACCGCGACGCCGGTGCGCGCGCGGGTGGACCACGCCAGGTCGATGCCGAGGTAGGTGGCCATCGCCGGGGCGTCGATCATCGGCCCATCGTGCCAGCGGGTGCGCTCACCGGTCCCCGCGGGTCTCGTCCGGGCGGCGGTCCGGCCCGGG
>NZ_DAORSQ010000093.1:4977-9600 GCF_035443605.1 Actinotalea sp.
GCGGGTGCGCTCACCGGTCCCCGCGGGTCTCGTCCGGGCGGCGGTCCGGCCCGGGACGGCGCACCAGGTCCAGGTCGACGCCGGGGCGCCGCGGGACGTACCGGAAGCCCTCCTCGGTGGTGGGCTCGTAGTCGATCACCAGATCTCCCTCGGCCAGGTTCTGCGTCCAGGTGGCCAGGCGCGCGGCATCCCGCTCGCTCACCGGGAGGCCGGCGCGGCGCCGCTCCTCGGTCCGCAGCATGCGCAGGGTGTACGCCCCCGCGTGGTGCGGGTCGATCCGCCAGGGCACCAGCGGGGTGAGCAGGACGGCGTTGCCGCCGGCCCGGATGAGGCGCCGCAGCCGACCCCACATCGCGGGCTCGGTCGTGATGTTGTACCGGCGCTCGTACTCCTCGCAGATCCACGTGAGCGTGCGGCCCTCGGCGACCCACCGGCGCACCTCGGCCATGTCCTGGATCCGCGGCGGCCGTGCGGCGGGCGCCAGCATCGGGTCGAGGGGGACGTCGTTCATCGTCGCTCCGTTCTCCGGCCGTCTGCGCGGTGCGCGCGGCCGGTGCGCTCTTCCCGCGTCGGTCGACGCGGGCGGGTCTTCCTCCGGGGGCACCGTGCGCGTGCGCGGTTGCCGGCCAGCACGCCGGAGGGCGTAGCGCTGGACCTCGTGACCTGGGGGACTGTCTACCGGAAGGGTCCGACAGTCGGTGGGCGGACGGGAGGCTGTGCCCGAGGGGGTTGACGCTCGACAGGTCCCGATATATCGTCAACCTATCGACATGAGAGGAGTCGCCATGACTCACCACGACCTTCCCTTTCAGCCCGGCCCCCGCGGACGCCGGTTCCGGCCCGAGTGGCCGGACGACGACGGCATCGACGGGCCCGGCACCCCCGGACGGCGCGGCCACGGTGGACCGCGCGGCTTCGGCGGCCACCACGGCGGCGGCTTCCCCGGCGGGCCTGGTGGCTTCCCCGGCGGGCCTGGTGGCCCCGGCGGCTTCCCCGGCGGACGACCGGGCGGGCGACGCGGAGGGCCGCGCGCCCGCGGAGACGTGCGCGCCGCCGTCCTGCTCCTGCTCGACGAGCAGCCGCGGCACGGCTACGACCTCATCCAGGAGATCACCGAGCGCAGCTCGGGCGCCTGGACCCCGAGCCCCGGATCGGTCTACCCGACTCTCCAGGCGCTCGAGGACGAGGGCCTGGTCACCCTCGAGCGGGTGGACGGCCGCCGCACGGCGTCGCTGACCCCCGAGGGTCAGGCACACGTCGACGAGCACCGCGAGCGCCTCGGCAACCCGTGGACGCCCACGGGATCGCAGGACTCGGCCCTGGCCTTCCGCGAGGAGTTCCTCACGGTGCGCGACGCGGTGCGCCAGGTGGCGCGGGTCGGCACCCCGGCCCAGCACGCCGCGGCCGCAGCGGCCCTGACGGCGGCCCGCAAGGAGCTCTACCGGATCCTCGCCGAGGACGCCCCGACGGAGCAGTGACGGCGGCCCCGGCGGGGCCGCACGTCACTCACCGTGGAACCTCCGGCACGGATCCCGTGAGCGAACCTCCACGGTGGACCGCGGTGCGACCTCAGCGCAGCCCGTACCACCGTGCGCCGTAGCGCCGCGTCACGCGGCTGACCTCGACGTCGACCATGGTGTCGACCCGGTCCACGACGGCGCGACCCACGTGCGAGGCCGCCAGGTCGTCCGCCGACTCGTACCGGACGGTCAGGACCGGCCGGCCGTGCCGGACAGCGAGCTCGCTGGCCTCGACCGCTACGAGCTCGCGCGCGGCAGCGGCCGCGGCCGGCAGCACGTCCGCCGGGTCCACCCCGGGCCGCAGCAGGCTGACGACCATGCGGACGCGGTAGGAGGGCACCCCCGAACGCTAGGCCACCCCCGACCCCGTCCCGATGCCTCCGTCGTCGGCGGCCCGCTCCGGCTCCTGGCCCGGCCCCGCCCCGCCCCCTGACTCCGCCCAGCTCTGCGCGGCTCTGGGTCGCTGGGCGACCGAGAGGTGCGGACAACCGGAGTGGCCCGTCGGATCGGGCACGTGGTGGGGCTGGTCGACGACCCGCTGCCGGCCAGGGGAGTCCGCCGAAGCGAGCGCACCGCGGACGCACTTGCCCCGCGCCGGCGCGTCTGTTCAGCTCTCCCCATGGACTCCGCCGTCGAGGCCGCGCTGCGCGTGCAGATCATGGACTGGGTGCTGGCCCGTGCCGAGGCGAACGGCGGGTTCCTGCACCGCCACGAGCTGCTCGGGTTCCGGATCGACGGGCGTGACCTGCCGCTCATCGACTACTCCCGGGGCATCCGCAACCCGTCGGAGTTCACCTCGACGCTCTCGATCGTGAGCTCGGCCGCAGGCCCCTACGACGACACCGAGTCCGACGACGGGTTGCTGCACTACGCCTACCGGAAGGGCGACCCCTTCGGCGGGGACAACCGCAAGCTGCGCACCGCGATGGACACCGGCATGCCGCTCATCCTCTTCCGCAAGGAGCAGGCGAACTACCTCACGCCGGTGATGCCCGTCTACGTGGTCGACGACGAGCCGGAGCGCCGCCAGTTTCTCATCGCCCTCGACGAGGCGTTCCGGTTCATGGGCGACGTGCGCCACCTCGCAGAGCCCCAGCGCGCGTACGCCCGGCGGCTCGCGAAGCAGCGGCTGCACCAGCCCGCGTTCCGCACACGGGTGCTGCTCGCTTACGAGACGCGGTGCGCGGTCTGCACGCTGCGGCACGGGTCGCTGCTCGACGCCGCGCACATCGTCCCCGACAGCGATCCCCGCGGCGTCCCGACGACGCCCAACGGCCTCGCGCTCTGCAAGATCCACCACGCGGCGTTCGACCAGCACATCCTCGGGGTGACGCCGGACCACCGCGTGCAGGTGCGCGCGGACGTCCTGGCAGAGGTCGACGGCCCGATGCTTCGGCACGGGATCCAAGCGATGCATGGCCGGGCACTGACCCTGCCCCGGCGCGCGGCGGACCGCCCGGACCGGGAGCTGCTCGCTGTGCGGTGGGAGATGTTCGCGGGGCGGTGAGAGCGGTACCGGTCGCAGCCGGGTGCTTGGTCGCTGCGTGCTGGAGATCACTGCCGACGCGGCATGGTCCACCCCGGTTCAGTGGCCACAGGTTCTCGGGCGTAGACGTGCCCCGTGGGAGCCGTCCACCGCGTGCGCCCGGTGACGCCGTCCCGGCGGAGAACCCATCGACCCGTGCCCTTGAGCCGATGGTGATGGCGGCACAGGGCGTGGAGGTTGTCCTCGACGGTCCGGCCACCGGACTCCGGCGAGCGGTGATCGAACGGCTCGATGTGGTCCAGGTCGCACCGCACCGCGGGAGTCCGGCAGCCCGGGAAGGTGCACGTCACGTCGCGATCGATGACGAGTGCCGCCACGGCCGCGCTCGGCCGGTAGGTCCGGTCGCCTCGGGCGACGACCTCGCCGGTCACCGGGTCGGTGAGCACCGGGCGCCACGCCGCCTGCGTGATGAGGTGCTGCACCGCGGCGATCGGGACGGGCCCGTACCCGGCCAGCTCGGCGACACCCTCGGAGCTCTGCCTGACAGGGCCCGGCCCATCGGCAGCGCAACCGTCGGCACCCAGCCCATCGGCATCTTGGCCGGCGGTGGCGCGCCCGTCGGCACCCGGCCCGTCGGCGTCCGGACCCACACCCGCGCGTCCCACCAGCCGCGCCCAGAGCCCGGCCGCAACCGGCGCAGGGATCGTCACCTGGAGGTGGGGCCGACGACGCTGGCGCTGGCGCAGCGGCGCCCCCGTCAGGTCGAGCCCGCTGTCGAGGTGGCCGCGGCACACGTCCGTGAGCGCGTCGGCTCGTCTGGCGTCGACCCCGCGCTCGTCCAGCGGATCAGCCGTGGCGGCCAGCGCGTCGAGCGCCGTGATGACGGTCATCGCGTCGGGGGCCGGCAGCAGCGCATGGATCCAGGCCATCGCGTCGCGGGCCGGCACCATGCGGACGCAGCGCTCCGCCCGCGCCCGTTCGTGGCGCTGAGCGGCGGCCGCCGGGTCGAGCGCCACCTCGACGCGACGCACCTCGGCACGCAGCTGCGCGACCGTCGAGCGGGCGGCGCCGGGCAGCACGGCCTCGAGCACGGCTCCCGCCGCAGGATCCGGCAGGTGCTCCGTCTCGGACAGGAGGGCCGCCGCCTTGCGGGCGTCGAGCTCACCGCGCGCCAGGGCGTCATGGACCCGGGGGAACGACCCGAGCCCGGCGGCGAGGGCAACGAGGTTCTCCCCCGCGCGTCGGGAGATGCCGAGGCGGGAGGCGACGTCGTCCGCGACGAACTCCACCCGCGACCCCGGGGCACGCCTGGCGAGCTCCGCGACGAGGACCGCCTGCCGCGCGACCGCCCAGGAGGTCACCCGCTCCCACGCGGCGATGGCCTCCAGCAGCGCGGCGTCGTCGAGGTCGGCCGCCTCCTGTGCGTCGAGCACCTCCACGAGGTCCGGACCGGCCACCGCCCCGTCGAGGCTGGCCGCCACCGGATGCCGCTCGGCCCAGGACGACCATGGGCCCGATCCCGGTCGTCGGGTCGGCTGCCGCGCACTCGTCGCCACCACTCGCCCCCTCGTCGAACGTCTGTTCCAACTCTATCGAGGAGCACCGACACGACTGCCG
>NZ_DAORSQ010000094.1:0-9424 GCF_035443605.1 Actinotalea sp.
CAGGCCATCGCCGCTGCCAAGGTTCGCCGCGGCTTGCCTCGCGCCGCGATTTTTTATGGCGCTCGGCCGGCGGATTGGGAGGCATCGCGCTGGCCGATCTGCTGGCGGCCGATGGGCGGCTGGCGGCGGCCCCTGCGCCAGCGCCCCTCACGCATGGCGGATGCCCGCACCACCCGCCCCGCGCCTCAGGCGCCTGTGCGCATCCAGCCTGTCCCGGCCGCCCTCAAGCCGGTCGTCACCGCGCGGGCCAGCATGAACACCCCGGCGAACGCTGCCCACGACCACACGAGGCCGGCCTCCCCCATGGGCGCAGCCGACCGGACGGCGAGCGCCACGGGGGCGTACGCGAGCAGCGTCACCACCCCGACGACGGCGAGGTAGCGCCCGTCCCCAGCCCCGATGAGCACGCCGTCGAGCACGAAGACCCAGCCGGCGACGGGCAGCGACACCGCGACGACGACGAGCGCTGCGGCGACGGCGCGGCGCACGTCCGGGTCGGTCGTGAAGAGCGGGGCGAGCCACCACCCGGTGACCCCGACGACGATGCCCAGCAGCGCACCGGCGCCCACCCCCCAGCCGAGCACGCGGCGCAGCGTCGCCCGGGTCGCCGGCAGGTCGCCGGCGCCGAGCCGGTGCCCGACGAGCGCCTGGGCAGCGATCGCCAGCGCGTCGAGCGCGAAGGCGCACAGGCCCCACACCGCGCCGACCACCTGGTGCCCGGCGAGGGTCACGGCGCCCAGCCCGGCGGCGACCCAGGCCGCGAGCAGGACGGCGAGCCGCAGCGTGGCGGTGCGCGCGAGCAGCGGGCCTCCCGTGCGCAGCCCTGCGAGCAGCCCGGCGGGCGACGGCCGGTGCGTGGCGCCGAGGCGCCGGGCGTCGCGCAGCACCGTCCGGGTGAGCACGGCACCCATGAGCAGCTGGGTCACCGCGGTGCCCAGGCCCGAGCCCGCGACGCCCATCCCCAGCCCGAGGACCAGTGCCACCGAGAGCACCGCGTTGAGCAGGGCGCCCGCCGCGGCCACCCGCAGCGGCGTCCGGGTGTCGAGCATTCCCCGCAGCGCGCCGGTCGCGGCCAGCACGGCGAGCATCCCCGGCAGTCCGGGGGCGGACCATCGCAGGTAGGCCACCGCGTGCGTCGCGACGTCGTCCGGGGCACCGAGTGCCGCGACGAGCGCCGGTCCCGTCGTCCACAGGCCGACGGCGAGAACCGTCCCCAGGGTGAGGCCCAGCCACACCCCGTCCACACCGAGCCGGGCAGCCATGGCCCGCTCTCCCGCCCCCAGGGCCCTGGCGACCCCCGCCGTCGTGCCGTACGCGAGGAAGACGCACAGCCCGACGGCGGTGGTGAGCACGGTGCCGGCCAGGGCGAGGCCGGCGAGGGGCGCGGTGCCCAGCCGCCCGACGACGGCCGTGTCCACGAGGACGAAGAGGGGCTCGGCGACCAGCGCACCGAGTGCCGGCACCGCGAGGGCGACGATCTGGCGATCGAGCGAGACGTCACCTGTCGAGACGGGGGGTCCATCAGGTGAACGGTCTGCCACGAAAGTCCTGTCCACAGCGTCGGAGGGGCAAAGCCGCTGATCCGGGCGTTCTGGGCGTGTGCCGTCCACGCTATCCACAGTCTTGTCCCCGGCCTGTGCACAGAGACGCACGCGACCGTCCACATTCTGTCCCCAGGGCTGCGCACAGGGCCTTCGACCCCGGGGTTGGGCGGGGTCCGGGACGGCCGTACCCTTCGCGAGGACGGCACCGGCGCAGGATGTCAGCGGTCGGGGATAGACGTTGGACACAGGTGACGTCATGACGAGGGGTGTGCGGTGAGCATCGACGAGCTCGAGCGAGGTCTGTCCTCGCGACGGTCCGACGCCTTCGACCGGACCCCGCCCCAGGACATCGCCGCGGAGCAGAGCGTGCTCGGCGGGATGATGCTCTCCAAGGACGCGATCGCCGACGTCATCGAGCAGCTCAAGGGCGCCGACTTCTACCGGCCGGCGCACGAGGTCGTCTACGAGGCCGTGCTCGACCTGTACGGCCGCGGCGAGCCAGCGGACGCCGTCACGGTGGCCGCAGAGCTCACCAAGCGCGGTGAGATCACCCGCATCGGCGGGGCGCCCTACCTGCACACGCTCATCTCGATGGTGCCGACGGCGGCCAACGCCGGGTACTACGCACGGATCGTGCGCGAGCGGGCCGTGCTGCGCCGGCTCGTCGAGGCGGGCACCCGGATCGTCCAGCTGGGCTACGCGACCGACGGCGGCGACGTCGACGAGATCGTCAACTCCGCCCAGTCCGAGGTCTACGCGGTCACCGAGCAGCGCACCAGCGAGGACTACCTGCCGCTGGCCGAGATCCTCAACGGGACCATGTCCGAGATCGAGGCGGCGGGCAACCGCGGCGAGGGCATGGTCGGCGTGCCGACGGGGTTCGTCGAGCTCGACCGGTTGACCAACGGCCTGCACCCCGGCCAGATGATCGTCCTGGCGGCGAGGCCGGCCATCGGCAAGTCGACCCTGGGCATCGACATCGCGCGGTCCGCCTCGATCAAGCACGGCATGGCGTCGGTGATCTTCTCCCTCGAGATGAGCCGCAACGAGATCACCATGCGCATGCTCTCCGCGGAGTCGCGCGTGCCGCTGCAGAACATGCGCAAGGGCACCATGCGCCAGGAGGACTGGCAGAAGCTCGCCGGCACCATGGCACGGTTGTCCGAGGCGCCGTTGTTCATCGACGACTCGCCCAACATGTCGCTCATGGAGATCCGGGCGAAGTGCCGCCGCCTCAAGCAGCGGCACGACCTCAAGCTCGTCGTCATCGACTACCTGCAGCTCATGAGCTCCGGCAAACGGGTCGAGTCCCGCCAGCAGGAGGTCAGCGAGTTCTCCCGCGCGCTCAAGCTGCTGGCGAAGGAGCTCGGGGTGCCCGTCATCGCGATCTCCCAGCTCAACCGTGGCGCCGAGCAGCGCACCGACAAGCGACCGCAGATGAGCGACCTGCGCGAGTCCGGCTCCATCGAGCAGGACGCCGACATCGTCATCCTCCTGCACCGCGAGGACGCGTACGAGCGCGAGTCGCCACGCGCGGGCGAGGCGGATCTCATCGTCGCCAAGCACCGCAACGGCCCCACGGACACCATCGTCGTGGCGTTCCAGGGCACCTACGCGCGGTTCGTCGACATGGCGCCCGACGGCATCTGAGCCCGCCCCCCGGGGGTGCAGCCGAGCCCCGCGCCGCCACGTGGAACATCCGGCACGGGACGCGTGCCGGATGCTCCACCCCGGTGGCTGGGGCGCCCCCCGAAGACCGGGTGGCGCCCCGCGACCGCTACTCGATGCAGAACCCGATGTCGACGGGCACGCTGCGGCCCGTCCAGGTCGAGTTCACGATCGCCCGGTCGGACACCGAGAGCCGCAGCACGTAGCCGCACGGCTGCAGCCCGGTCGTGTCCAGCGCCCACGTCGAGCCCACGGGTGCCTCGGACGTCGACAGCAGCACCGACGTCGTCAGCGCACCCGCCGGCAGCGGGAACGGCAGCAGGGAGAAGCTCCAGGAGCCGAAGGACGTGTCGCGCGCGTCGTACGTCCCCAGGACCTTCATGCCCTGCGTGAACTTGCCGCAGTGCTGCGCGGCGATCTGGCCGGGGTCGAAGGCCAGGTGGGCGGCGTTGGCCGGGTCGACCGACGCCGCGTTGAGGGTGTTGTCCAGCGCGAACCGCTGGGTGTCCACCACGCCCGAGCCGGCCACCTCGAGCCAGGTCTCCCACAGGTGGTCCCCGCTGGTGTCGATGTACCCCAGGGTGCCCAGCGTGTTGGTCGACCAGACCGGCCACGACGTCCAGCCGCCGGCGCCGGGGGTGACCCAGGAGCCGAACCCGTTCGAGTCCACGACGTAGAACGCCGTCATCACCGGGCTCTCCGTCCCGCCGGTCGTGACGTCGCGCGCCAGCAGCCGGTACTGCACGCCGGCGAGCGCCGGGTCGGTCGGACCGTGCGCCGTGACGCGCCCCGCGAACGGGCAGCCGCGCGGGTCCAGCACCGCGCCGTTGTAGGCGATGTGCGCGACGGGCCGGGTCACGCCCGTGGTCGGGTCGATCTCACCGGTGGCCACGCCGCCGACGATGGTCAGCCGCGCGACGCCGTCGTACGGACGGCCCGGCAGCACGTGGACGTGCGTGTCGAGCCGGTTGCCCCAGTGCGGCACGGCGTCGGGGTCGGTGGTCGACGGCGGTGTGTTCCACGAGAGCACGGCGCGCACGCGGTGCAGCCCCGGCTTCTCGCAGTGCCGCCGGTAGGCCGCGAGGTCCACGGGGAGCACGGCCGCGTAGGACAGCCCGCCCCCGGGCATCGTGATGAAGTCGTGCGCCGCGACCGCGACGGTCCCGAGGTACGTCATCGCGCAGTCGTCGTCGAAGTCCGCCCAGAAGGCGACGTGCTCCGTCGACCCGGCGCTGCACGGCGGGCCGGAGAACCCGGTCGGCCGCTTGACCCGGAACGTGGCGACCAGCTGGCCGGCAGCGTCGTCCAGGCCGAGGCACTCGAGCTCCTCGTAGGTGGTGTCGCCCTTGCCGTCCTCGACGGTGCCGAGGATGTCGCCCCAGTCGATGTCGAGCGTGCCCGCAGCGATCGTGGCCGAGGCCAGGGCCGACGGCCCGACGACCCCGGACAGCGCGGCCGTCGCCTCCGCCGCGGCGAACCGGTGCGGCGGCACGGGGTCGAGCGCGAGCTTGGCGACCCTGCGGTCCAGCGCCCGCTCGGCGAGCAACTTGACCTTCTCGGGCGCGTAGATGCGCCGCAGCACGTCGAGGGAGAGCGGCACGAGCGCCGGCCCCTCGACCGGCGGCAGCGGCTGCGGGTTGAGTGCGACCGGGCCGAGCGGACCGGGGTCCGGCACCGGGACGGGCAGCACGTCGCTGTCGACCAGCTGGGCGATGACCTTGGGGTCGAGCTGCAGCACCGGGCTCAGCACGTCGACGAGGTCGCCCGGGTAGAGCCGCCGGCGCGGCCGGATCTGGACCGTGTCCTCCTGCACCTCGCCCCAGACGGGTACGAAGCCGGGGTCCCCGGCCGTCGGCTCCTGCTCCCAGGACAGGATGGCCCGCACGCGCGGCAGCACCGGCGTCGAGCAGAACCGCCGCAGCGGCGTGAGGAGCACCCCGACGACGGCGATGTACGGGTGGTCCTTGTCCCCGGCGCAGTCGGCGCCGAGCGGCACGTCGAAGACCCGCGCCGCGGCGGAGCCCGCATCGACCCAGCCGCTGCCGAAGTCGACGAAGAAGCGGACCCACTCGGCCGAGCCGGTGGTGCACGGGCCGCCGCTGTACCCGGCGGCGCGCTTGATGACCACGGTCGCCTCGAGGCGGTCGCGCTCCGGGCTGAACGAGACGCAGCCGATCTCCTCGTAGCCGGTGTCGGACTGCTTGTCGTCGACGACCGGGAGGAACGCGGCCAGGGCCGAGTCCTGCAGCGTCCCGAAGTGGTTGGGGTTGGTGGCGATGAGCCTGCGGAACGATCTCCGCGACGGCTCGATGTCGTTGGGCATGTGAGCTCCTGAGCGTCGTGCCGGACGCAGGTTGCCTCCGGCTGAGATGTCGCACCCGCAGGTGCGGCGCAGCGCGGTCCCGCCGCGCGAGGGCGGGCGACGCCCTCACGAGGAAGGAGCCCGCCACCGGACCCGGTGTGACCGCTGATCACGGTCGGGAGTTGTCGCCTGTCCGGGTGAAGCACGTCGCGGGACACGCCGGATGTCCGAAATGTCGCCTAGGGTCGGTGGATGACCCCTCAGCAGCAGAAGGCCGTGGCCACCGTGCTGCTCGACGCGCTCACGGCGCTGGACGTGGAGGACCCGGCGGCCTCGGCCCGGGCCGTCCCGCTGGCGCTGGCCCAGCTCGAGCACCTCATCGGTGAGCTGGACGAGACGAGCTCGTCGGTGGCGTACGGGGCGATGACCCTGGCCCACACGTGCGTCGCCCTCGTGGCGACCGTCAAGGGAGTCGACCGGCTGGACGTCATCGCCGCGCTGCGCCCGCTGTTCTCCGAGTCGGTCGGCGAGCGCGCCGCCTGAGCCTAGGCTCGCGGGATGACAGCGCCCGCGTTCTCCTTCGACGCCCTGCGGCGTCAGCCCGACATCGAGGGACCGAGCCTCGTCGCGGTCGACGCGAGCGACCGCCTCATCCTCGACGAGGCGGCGTCGGCCCTCGACGCCTGCCCCGCTGGCGGGCTCGTGGTCGTCGGGGACCGGTACGGCGCGCTGACGCTCGGCGCGGCCGCCCTGCACGGCGCCCACGGCATCCGCACGGTCCAGGACGCGCTCAACGGCGAGCGCGCGCTCGCCCTCAACGCCGAGCGCACGGGGCTGACCGGCACGTTCACGTCCGTGGGGCTCGACGCCGCCGGGCTGACCGACGCCCGCGTGGTGCTGGTCCAGCTGCCCCGGTCGCTCGACGCGCTCGACGAGATCGCCGCGCTGGTCGCCGCGCACGCGGACCCCGGGGTCGTCGTCGTCGCCGGCGGGCGCCTCAAGCACATGACCCGGGCGATGAACGACGTGCTCGGTCGGTACCTGACGACGGTCGAGGCGCGCCTGGCGCGCCAGAAGTCGCGCGTGCTCGTCGCGAGCGGCGTGCGGGCGGCCGACGGCCCGCAGGCCGGCGGCGGGCCCGCAACGGTCCGGTGGCCGGCGAGCGAGCACCACGCCGACCTCGACCTCACGGTGTGCGCCCACGGTGCGGCATTCGCCGGCACCCGGGTGGACCACGGCACGCGCATCCTGGCGGGCCACCTCGCCGCGATGGCACCGGCCGCGACGACGGCCGTCGACCTCGGCTGCGGCACCGGCGTGCTCGCCGTCCTGCTGGCCAGGGCCCGCCCGGGCCTCGCCGTCACCGCGACGGACGACTCCGCCGCCGCGGTCGCCTCGGCCCGCGCGACCGCCGCAGCCAACGGCGTGGCCGGGCAGGTCACCGTGGTGCGCGACGACGTCCTGGTGTCGATGCCCGACGCGTCGGCGGACCTCGTGGTGCTCAACCCGCCGTTCCACCTCGGCGCCACGGTGCACACGGGCGTGGCCCACCGGATGTTCGCTGACGCCGGTCGGGTGCTGCGACCGGGCGGCGAGCTGTGGTGCGTGTGGAACTCGCACCTGCAGTACCGCCCGGCACTCGAGCGTGCCGTCGGGCCGACGCGTCAGGCGAGCCGCACGCCCACCTTCACGGTGACCGTCTCCACGCGGCCTACCGTGGGCGCGTGAACACGCCCACCACCGCGACAGCAGCCGCCGCGCCGGCCGCCGCCTCCACCGTCCGCCTCGACCCGCGCAACGTCTGGCGCGTCGGCTTCGTCGTCATCGCCCTCGTGGTGGTCGCGATCGTCGGGCGCTTCGTGCTCGTCGAGGGTCGCAGCGTCCTGGTGACCATCCTCATGGCGTGGTTCGCCTCGATCGCGATGGAGCCGGCCGTGCGGCCGCTGTCCCGCCGCATGCCGCGGGCCGCCGCGACCGGGCTCGTCATGGGGACGATCCTCGTCAGCGCCGTCGTCTTCCTCACGGCCTTCGGCAACCTCTTCGTCCAGCAGGCCGCACAGCTGCTCGGCGAGCTGCCGGACCTCTTCGACGCGGTGGTCGCCTGGGTCAACGGCCGGCTCGGGGCGGAGCTCGACGTCGAGGAGCTCATCGGCAGGCTCGGGATCAGCCCCGGGGCGCTCGCGTCGTACGGCGCCGAGGTGGTCGGCGGCCTGCTCGGCGTGCTGCTCGGCGTGCTCGGCGGGGTGTTCTCCCTGTTCACCTTCGCCCTGTTCACCTTCTACCTCTCGGCGGACGGCCCGCGGTTCCGGCTCTACCTGGCCACGCTCTTCCCGCAGGCACACCAGCCGCTCGCGGTCCAGGTCTGGGACCTCACGGCGCAGAAGACCGGTCGGTACGTCGCGGCGCGCGTCATCCTCGCGACGATCAACAGCACGGCGACCGCGATCGCCTTCCTGGCGATCGGCCTGCCGTCGTGGTTCGCGCTCGCCGTGTGGACCGGGCTCGTGGCGCAGTTCATCCCGACCATCGGCACCTACATCTCGATCGCCCTGCCGGTGCTCGTCGGGCTCGTCAGCCCCACCCCGTGGATGGGCCTGGCGGTGCTGGCCTGGGGGATCGTCTACCAGCAGGTGGAGAACCTCACCATCGAGCCGCGCATCAGCGCCAAGGCCGTGGACGTGCACCCGGCGGTCGCGTTCGGCTTCGTCATGCTCGGTGCCGCGCTCTTCGGGGTCGGCGGCGCGCTGCTGGCGATCCCGGTGGGCGCGATGCTCATCGCGCTCGCCGACGTCCGCAACACGCGCTACGCCCTGCGCCCGGACCTCGCCGACGGTGCCGCGCGCACCGCGCCGTCGTCGGGCGCGGACGCCGAGCCGGACGTCGCGCCGGACGTCGACGGCGATCGACCGGCGTAAGCGCTTGCGCCGATCGAGTGTTTCCGGCAGGTAGCGATCCTGTGCAGGTCCGGGTTCGTGGGCCGGAGAATGCAAGAACTTGCGGAAAGAGCGGCTACGGTACTGCGTCGTGACCGAACTCGTCGTTCCCACGCCCACGCCGGACGCCACCGTCGAAGCCTTCACCCGCGCCTTCCTCCGCGAGCTGAACTTCGGCCAGGGCGTCGAGCTGGCCCACTCGTCCGTCAACGACCAGTACCTCGCACTGGCCCGTACCGTGCGGCAGTACCTCATGTCGCGGTGGCTGGAGACCCAGCGTCGCCAGCGCCAGGCGCAGTCGAAGTCCGTCGCCTACCTGTCCGCGGAGTTCCTCCTCGGCCGCCAGCTGGGCAACGCCCTGCTCGGCACCGGGCTCGAGGACGTCGCCGCCGAGGCCCTGAGCGGGCTGGACATCGACATCGCGACGCTGCGCGACGCCGAGGTCGAGCCCGGCCTGGGCAACGGCGGCCTCGGCCGCCTCGCCGCGTGCTTCATCGACTCGCTCGCCACCCTGTCCGTGCCGTCCGTCGGCTACGGCATCCGCTACGAGTACGGCATCTTCCGCCAGACGTTCGTCGACGGCCAGCAGGTCGAGCAGCCCGACTCGTGGCTCGAGCTCGGCTCGCCGTGGGAGTTCCCGCACCCCGAGTCGGCCGTGACGGTCGGCTTCGGCGGCCAGACGTCGGACGTCGTCGGCATGGACGGCGTGAGCCGGCGGGTGTGGACGCCGTCCTGGAGCGTCCTGGGCGTGCCGTACAACTACATGGTGCCGGGCTTCGAGAACGGCAACGTCAACACGCTGCGCCTGTGGAGCGCCCGGGCCACCCGCGCGTTCGACCTGCAGATCTTCAACTCGGGCCAGTACGCCGAGGCCGTGCGCGCGCAGACGTTCGCCGAGAACATCTCCAAGGTGCTCTACCCGGAGGACTCCACGCCCCAGGGCAAGGAGCTGCGCCTGCAGCAGCAGTACTTCTTCG
>NZ_DAORSQ010000095.1:0-9330 GCF_035443605.1 Actinotalea sp.
GGGCTCCGACACCTATGTCTGCGGCGAGGAGACGGCGCTCATCGAGAGCCTCGAGGGGCGCCGTGGCGAGCCGCGCAACCGACCGCCGTTCCCCGTGGTCCGGGGCCTGCACGGGGCGCCGACGGTGGTCAACAACGTCGAAACCTTCGCCTGGGCCGCGGCGATCCTGGCCCACGGCGCCGAGTGGTTCGCGCACACCGGCACCGACCGCTCGACGGGGCCCAAGCTGCTCAGCGTCTCGGGCGACGTCGCCCGGCCCGGCGTCTACGAGTTCCCGCTGGGCGTGAGCATCGCCGAGGTCCTCGAGGCGGCCGGCGCGACCGAGGCCAAGGCGGCGATCGTCGGCGGCGCGGCGGGGGTGTGCGTCCCGGCGGCGTCGTTCGGCCGCGCCATCAGCTACGAGGACGTCTCCACCGGCGGCTCCGTCATCGCGATCGGTCCGTACCGCGACCTGCTCGAGGTGGCGGAGAACCTCCAGTGGTTCTTCGTCAACGAGTCCTGCGGTCAGTGCACGCCCTGCCGGGTGGGCAACGTCAAGCTGCTCGAGGGGATCCAGCAGCTGCGGCGCGGCGAGTGCACGCCGGCGCACCTGGAAGACCTCATCAAGCTGGGCGGCACCATGCGGATCGCCTCGAAGTGCGGGCTCGGGCAGGCCAGCCCCAACGTGTTCCTCTCGATCGTCGAGAGCTACCGGGCCGAGGTCCTCGGCCGGGTTCCGGCGCGGATCTGAGTCGAGGAGCGAGCCGTGAAGGTCCAGGACCCCGCAGTGCACGCGCAGGCCATGCGGATCATGGCCAGCGCCACCGCGTTCGACAGCGCCGAGACCGTCACCGTCACGGTGGACGGCCGCGAGGTCGTCGTCCCCATGGGGGCGAGCATCCTCGAGGCGGCCCAGCGCGCCGGCCGCCGGATCCCCACGCTCTGCCACCACCCCGACCTGCCCGACGCCGGCGTCTGCCGCGTGTGCGTGGTCGAGGTCTCGGGCCAGCGCAACCTCCAGGCGAGCTGCGCGTTCCCGATCACCGCGCCGGTGGACATCAAGACGTACAGCCCGCGCGTGCGGCAGGCCCGGCGGGACATCGTCGACCTCATGCTCGCGGAGCACTGCGGCAACTGCCAGACCTGCGGCCGCAACGGCAACTGCGAGCTCCAGGAGCTGGCTGCCGAGTACGGCTCGGAGACGTTCCGGTTCGGCCACCGCACCGAGCCCACGCGCCGCTTCGACACCTTCGGGCCGTCGATCGTGCGCGACATGAACAAGTGCGTGCACTGCACCCGCTGCATCCGCACGTGCGCCCAGATGCAGGGCATCGGAGCGCTCGGCGTGCTCGGCCGGGGCGACTCGACGACCATGTCGCCGTACCTGGGCCTGCCGATCTCCGAGGTCGTCTGCGTCAGCTGCGGGCAGTGCATCAACCGGTGCCCGACGGGTGCGCTGCAGGAGGTCGACGACACCCAGGCCGTGTGGGCCGCGATCGAGGACCCGACCAAGCACGTCGTCATCCAGACGGCGCCCGCGCCGCGCGCCGCGATCGGCGAGGAGTTCGGCCTCGCGCCCGGCACGCCCGTGACCTGGCACCTGACCACCGCGCTCAAGGAGATGGGTTTCGACAAGGTCTTCGACACCAACTTCAGCGCGGACCTGACGATCATCGAGGAGGGCACGGAGCTGCTGGCGCGCCTGCACGAGAACCTCGTGCTCGGCGACACGCGCCGACCGCTGCCGCAGTTCACGTCCTGCAGCCCGGGCTGGATCAAGTACATCGAGCACCGCTACCCCGAGCGGCTCGCGAACCTGTCCAGCTGCAAGAGCCCGCAGCAGATGTTCGGTGCGCTCATCAAGACCTGGTACGCGCAGGCCAACGGCCTGGACCCGGCCGACGTCGTCTCGGTGTCGCTCATGCCGTGCACGGCGAAGAAGTTCGAGTCCCAGCGGCCCGAGATGACCGCCAGCGGGTACGCCGACGTCGACGTCGCCCTCACCACGCGCGAGCTGGCGCGGATGATCCACGAGAACGGCATCCACCTGCCGGACCTGCCCGAGAGCGACTTCGACGACCCGTTCGGCACGGCCAGCGGCTCCGGCGTCATCTTCGGGGCCACGGGCGGCGTCATGGAGGCCGCGCTGCGCACCGTCGTCGAGCTCGTCACCGGCCGCAAGGTAGAGGAGCTCTTCACGCACGCCGACATCACCCCGGTCCGCGGGTTCGACGGCGCGCGGTACGCCGAGATCACGCTGCCGGCCGAGCTGGGCCCGGTGCCCCCGATCCTGGCGCACCTCTTCACGGACTGGGACTGGCTGCGCGGCGTGACCCTCAAGCTCGCCGTCGTGCACGGGACGGCCAACGCGACCAGGGTCATGGACGACATCGCGGCCGGCGGCCTGTTCGCCGGGTGCCACTTCATCGAGTTCATGGCCTGCCCCGGTGGCTGCCTCGGCGGCGGGGGCCAGCCGATCCCCACCGACGTGACGATCCGCACGGCGCGCGCCCAGGCGATCTATGGCGAGGACGCGCGCTACGGGCAGACGGGTCGGGTGCGCAAGAGCCACGAGAACCCCGCCGTGCTGCGGCTGTACGACGAGCTGCTCACCGACGGGCCGTGCGGGCACACCAGCCACCGCCTGCTGCACACGCAGTACACGGCGCGGGGCACCTTCATCGACACGCACCCCCGGGGGGAGGAGGCGCCATGCTGACCCTGCCGGCGGAGCTCGCCGCCGAGCACGCGGACCTCGTCGAGGCCATCGACGCGCTGGTCGAGGTGCACGGCCACAGCCGCAGCGCCCTCATCCCGGTGCTCCAGGGCCTGCGGGAGCAGAAGCGCGAGATCAACGACGTCGCGATGCAGGTGGTCGCCGACCGGCTGGGCATCACGCCGGTGGACGTCCAGGGCGTGGTGACCTTCTACTCCTTCCTCAGGATGGAGGCCGCCGGCCGGCACGTGGTGCACGTGTGCCGCACGCTCAGCTGCGAGATGGCCGGCATGCGCCGCGTCGCCGAGCAGCTCCAGGCAGAGCTGGGCGTGACCGTCGGCCAGACGTCCGCCGACAACCTCGTCACGCTCGACTGGGTCAACTGCATCGGCATGTGCGACCAGGCGCCGGCGCTCCTCATCGACCGCAGGGCGCTCGGCCGCGTGACGCCGGCCCAGGTGCGCGAGATCGTCGCGGCGCTGCGCGCGGGGGGTGAGATCCCCGCCAGGGCGTAGACCGGCCGGCGTGATGCGGATGGCCGACGGCGGGCCGTCGGCCATCCGCCGCGCGACCCTGCCGCGGCGGGGCTAGCGTCCGAGGATGAGCGCAGCAGCAACGGGTCGCCTGGTCCGCCGCGACGACCAGGACGTCGTCGTCCTCGAGCGGACCTTCGCCGCCCCCGTCGCCGACGTCTGGGCCGCCGTGACCGAGCCGGAGCGTCTGGCGCGGTGGATCGGCACGTGGCGCGGCGACCCGACGTCGGGCGCCGTGCGGTTCCGGATGACCGCGGAGGGCGAGGACGTGCCAGAGGAGACCTACGAGATCCGCGCGTGCGAACCACCGCACCGGCTGGAGCTGCACGCCGCGAACGACTACGGCGTGTGGGACCTCAGGCTCGAGCTGACGGAGGCCGACGGCGCCACGACGCTCGCGTTCGGCCAGGTGGTCCACGACCGCGCGGCCTTCGAGAGCATCGGCCCGGGGTGGGACTACTACCTCGACCGGCTGGTCGCGGCCGAGACGGGGGCCGACGTCGCCGCGGTGGACTTCGCGGCGGACTACTTCCCTGCGCTGCAGGGGCACTACGCGGCGCTGCTGGCGGGGCCCGCGGACTGACGCACCGGGTGCCCGGCCCCCCCCGACGCCCTGGGCGCCGCTGAGCGGATCAGGCGTCGGCGGGCAGGGTGAGCGCGAGGACCATCTGGGCCATGGTGGCGCGCACCTCCTCGACGTCGCCGACGTCGCTTCCGGCGAGGATCGCCGAGCGCAGGGCGTCCTCGAAGGCGTCGACGAGCAGCATCACCGCCGTGCGGGCCGGCACCACGAAGGTCAGACGGGCGCGGTCGAGGGCGCGGTTGACGATCGGCACGAGGGAGGCCTCGAACCGCCTGCGGTGCGCGAGGAAGTCGGTGGACACCGCCGGGTCACGCAGGGCCATGAGGGTGAACTCGCTCTGGACGAGGCACCACTTGCGGTTGTCGAACGGGCCGACGAGGAACTCGAGCAGCAGCTCGCCGAGGGCCTCCTCGTCGAGGGGGTCGCCGGCCGCCTCGAGGCGGGGACGGAGGGTCTCGACCTGCTCGGCGAGGCACGTCAACCGCAGCTCGTTCTCGCGGTCCTTCAGCGCGAAGAAGAGCTCTTCCTTGGTGCTGAAGTTCGAGTAGAAGGCGCCGCGCGTGAAGCCCGCGTGGTCGGTGATCTGCTCGATGGTCGCGGCGTGGACACCCTGGTCCGCGAAGACGTCGAAGGCGGCGTCGAGCAGGCGGTCCCGGGTGCGACCCCGGCGGGGGGTCTCCGGCGGGGGGTGGGTGTGCCGTGCCTGCAGCGCCATGCCCGTCCCGTCTCCTCTCGATGACCACAAGACCGATTGGTCAACCGCGAGCCTATCGGATACGTTCACGTATCGGATACACCGGTGTATCGGGTCGTACCTGTCGCCCACCCCGCTCGATCTCCTGGGAGTCCCGTGTCCTCCGTCCTGTACCGCCTGGGTCGCGCGGTGTTCCGTGCGCGCCGCAGGGTGGCCGCGATCTGGCTCCTCGTCGTCGTGCTCGCCGGGCTGGGCGCCGGCCTGCTGAGCCAGGGCACGGACAACACGTTCTCCATCCCCGGTACCGAGTCCGGGACGGCGCTGGCCCAGCTCAGCCGGACGTTCCCCCAGGTCAGCGGGAGCACGGCGCGCTACGTCGTCGTCGCGCCCGAGGGTGGGCAGGTCACCGACGGCGCCGTGCGCCGGCCCGTGGCCGCGGCCGTCGCGTCCCTCGAGGCGCTCGACCAGGTGGCCGCGGTGAGCGACCCGTTCGGCGAGGTCGTGACCGGGAGCGTCTCCGACGACGGTGCGGCACTCGTCATCGCGGTCCAGATGGACGGGCAGCGGGGCGAGATGACCGAGGAGACCCTCGACGGCCTCGCCCAGGTCGAGGAGGGACTTGCCGCCGCCGTGCCGGACGGTGCTCAGGTCGCGCTCGGTGGTGAGCTGTTCTCCAACGAGGTGCCGACGGTCAGCCTCACCGAGGGGCTCGGCGTGCTCATCGCCCTGGTGGTGCTGGTCGTGACGTTCGGCTCGTTCCTTGCCGCCGGCATGCCGCTGCTCACGGCCCTGCTCGGGGTGGCCCTGTCGATCTCGACCATCTTCA
Source organism: Actinotalea sp. (assembly GCF_035443605.1). Taxonomy (NCBI): domain Bacteria; kingdom Bacillati; phylum Actinomycetota; class Actinomycetes; order Micrococcales; family Cellulomonadaceae; genus Actinotalea; species Actinotalea sp. Next base: position 5,332 of record NZ_DAORSQ010000095.1, read on the forward strand.
TCGCGACGCGCTTCGCGACCGTCTCGTCGACCGCGCCGCTCCTGGCGCTCATGCTCGGCCTGGCGGTCGGCATCGACTACGCGCTGTTCATCATCTCCCGGCACCAGGGCCAGCTGCGGGATGGCCTCGACCCGGAGGAGTCGACCGCGCGGGCGCTGGCGACCGCCGGCTCCGCCGTGGTGTTCGCCGGCCTGACGGTGATGATCGCGCTGTTCGGGCTCGCCGTCGCCCAGATCCCGTTCCTCACGGTGATGGGCATCGCCGCGGCCGGTGGCGTGGGCATCGCCGTGGTCATCGCCGTGACGCTCACCCCGGCCCTGCTCGGCTTCGCGGGCGACCGGCTGCGGCCCGGCTACCGTCGCGACCTGCGCGCCGCACGTCGCGCGGAGCGTCGCGCCGCGGACGGCACGGCCCCGGCCGGTCGCGTCGCGGGCGACCACGCGCACGACCCGCTCGTCGCACCGACGGCCGAGAGCCGCTTCTTCCTCGGCTGGGTGCGGGCCGTGACGCGGTTCCCGGTGGTGACGATCGTCCTCGTCGTGGGGCTGCTCGGGGCCGTCGCCCTGCCGGCAGCGCACCTCGAGCTCGCGCTGCCCGACGCCGGCTCGCAGCCGGCCGGCACGCCGTCCCGCGTGGCCTACGACCTGGTCGCCGAGCACTTCGGCCCCGGCGAGAACGGTCCGCTCATCGTCACCGGGACGATCATCGGCTCGACGGACCCGCTGGGCCTCATGGCCGACCTCAAGGCGGAGATCGAGGCCATGCCGGGCGTCGCCTCCGTTCCCCTGGCGACGCCCAACGCCACGGCGGACACCGGGATCATCCAGGTGGTCCCCGAGGGCGGACCCGACTCGCCCCAGACGAAGGCGCTGGTCCAGGCGATCCGCGACCGGCACGACGAGCTCCAGGCCACCTACGGCGTTGACCTGTCGGTCACCGGGCTCACGGCCGTCGGCATCGACATCTCGGCCCGGCTCGGCAACGCGCTGCTGCCCTTCGGGATCCTCGTGGTCGGGCTGTCGTTCGTGCTGCTCGCGATGGTGTTCCGGTCGCTGTGGGTGCCGCTCAAGGCCACGCTCGGCTACCTGCTGTCCGTCGGGGCGTCGTTCGGCGTGGTCTCGGCGGTCTTCGTCGACGGCTGGGGGGCCTCGCTCATCGGCGTGGACCGCACGGGACCGGTGATCAGCTTCATGCCGATCATCCTCATGGGGGTCCTGTTCGGCCTGGCGATGGACTACGAGGTCTTCCTCGTCTCGCGGATGCGCGAGGACTACGTCCACGGCGGCGACTCCCGCCGCGCGGTCCGGACCGGGTTCGTCTCCTCGGCGCGGGTGGTCACGGCGGCCGCGGTCATCATGTTCTCGGTCTTCGCGGCGTTCGTCCCCGAGGGCGACGTCAACATCAAGCCGATCGCCCTCGGCCTCGCGGTCGGTGTGGCCGTCGACGCGTTCGTGGTCCGCATGACGCTGGTCCCCGCGGTGCTGCACCTGCTGGGCGACCGCGCCTGGCACATGCCGCACCGCCTCGACCGGCTGCTGCCGTCGTTCGACGTCGAGGGGGAGGCGCTCGCCCTCGAGATGGAGCTCGCCGACTGGCCCTCACCCGACGCGGACGAGGCGATCAGCGCGCAGGGCCTGCGGCTGGACACCCCCGACGGCCACCCGATCTACCGCGACGTCGACCTGCACGTGCCGACCGGTGGCCTGCTCGTCGTCCAGGGGCCGCACCGCAGCGGCCGGACGGCACTGATGCTCACCCTCGCCGGCCGCGCCCACGCCGACGCCGGGACCCTCAAGGTCGCCGGTCTGGTGGCACCGGTGCGCGCGGCGGCGATCCGCTCGCGCGTCGCGGTCGCGAGCCTCGCCAGGGCCGTCGACCCCGTCGCCGAGCTGAGGCAGGCGTTCGACGCGCGCGTCCCCGTCGTCGTCATCGACGACCTGGACACGGTCACCGACCCGGTGCACCGGCGCGACGCGCGCGACGAGATCGCCGCAGCCGTCGCGACGGCGACGACAGACGGGCGCCCGCTCACCCTGGTGGTCAGCTGCCTCGATCCGGCGAGCCTCGACGGCCTGCTCCCCGACGGTCCGCCGGTGGTCCACGTCGCCGTGCCGGCCTCCCATCCCGACCTCGCGAAGGTGCTCTGATGGCGACGCCCGACCTCTCCTTCCTCCTGCGTCCCGAGCGCACCCGGCCGCGGGGCCGTGCGACGGGGGTGACGTTGCTCGGGCTCGTGCTCGTTCCCCTCGTGGTCGGCGGCCTGCTGACCTGGGCGCTGTGGCAGCCCACCGAACGTCTCGACCGCATGCAGGCGGCCGTGGTGAACCTCGACACGCCGGTGCAGATCGACGGCCAGATCGTCCCGCTCGGACGCCAGCTCGCGGCAGCCCTGGTCACCTCGGACGGTGCGACCGCGACCGCCACGGCCACGGACGCCACGGCCGCCGACGACCCGCCGCCCGCTCAGGACCGCGCCGCGAACGTCTCCGGGCACGACTCGTCCGGCAACTTCACGTGGGTCCTCACCGACGCGGACGACGCCGCCACCGGCCTGGCCGACGGCACCTACACGACGGTCGTGACCATCCCGTCGACCTTCTCAGCCGCGGCGACCTCCGCGGCCGGCGACCCGGCCGACGTCGTGCGGGCCGTCATCGACGTCCGCACCAGCCAGCGCTCGCGGCTGGTCGATGCCGCCGTGTCCCAGGCCGTCACCGGCGCGGCCGTGGGGCTGCTCAACGCGGAGCTCACCACGAGCGTGCTGACCAACGTCTACCTCGGCTTCAGCACGCTCCACGCCAGCCTCGGCGACGCCGCGGACGGCGCGACGCAGGTCGCCTCCGGTGCCCAGCAGCTCGGCTCCGGCGCGGCAGGGGTCGCGGCGGGCACGGCATCCCTCGCCGACGGCGTCGGGCAGCTGAGCACGGGGGCCACCGAGCTGTCGGACGGGGTGGGCGAGCTCGCCACCGGCGCCTCGGACCTCGCGAGCGGCCTGGGCCAGCTCGCCGACCAGACCGCAGCCTCGGCGCGTGCGGCCCAGGCCGGTCTGCCCGCGACCCAGCAGTTCGTCGACGGCCTCGATGCCCTCGCGGTCGGGGTCAACGGCCCCGGCGGTCTCGCGGAGGGCACCACCGGGCTGGCCCAGGGCGCCTCGGGCCTGCAGGCCACCCTCGACGGGGTGCTCGCCACCCTCGAGACCACCTCGACGGCCTGCGCGGGCGGCGACGCCGCGGCCTGCGCGACCGTGGTCGGGATCGTGCAGGCCCAGCGGCAGCCGGCCGGCCCGACCGGTGGCGCCGCCCCCAGCCTGACCTACCTCGCCGGGAGCGTCGCAGCGGGCGCCGCCGGGCTCGACGCAGCGGTCAACGACGGCGCCGGTGGGGTGCCCGCCCTGGCCGCGAGCGTGACGCAGCTCGCCGCCGGTGGGCACCAGCTCGCCGACGGCGTCACCGGGTCGGTCTCCGGTGCGGGCTCGCTCGCGGGCTACCTCCGGCAGTCCGCCACCGGGGCGGCCCAGCTTGCATCGGGTGCGACGCAGGCCGCCGTCGGCGCGGACCAGCTCGCCGCGGGCGCGCGCGACGCTGAGGCCGGCGCCGGCGAGCTGTCCTCGGGCGCGACGGAGCTGGCCACCGGTGCGGGTTCGCTGGGAACGGGCGCCGACGACCTCGCCTCGGGGCTGACCACGGCTGTCGAGCAGGTGCCCACCTACACCGACGACGAGGCGGACGCCGTCGCGCACGTCGTCGCCACGCCGGTCGCCGTGACGGGCGAGGCGGGGGGGCTCTTCGGCTCGCGCAGCGTTCCGTTCCTCGTGACGGTCGCCCTGTGGCTCGGCGGGCTGGCGACGTTCCTCGTCCTTGGTGCCGTCAACCGCAGGGCCATGGGCTCGACGCGGTCGTCGGTCATGCTCGCCCTCGGGTCGTTCGCGCCCGGCGCGCTCGTCGGCGTCATCCAGGGGCTCGCGGTGACCGCCGTCATGGCGTTCGCGGTCGACCTCAC
>NZ_DAORSQ010000096.1:0-9254 GCF_035443605.1 Actinotalea sp.
TCGACCCCTACCTGCGCCCGCTCTACGACGCGCTGCACGACATGGTCGACCCCGACTCCATCCCGCGGCTCATCGAGGCCGGGACCGTGGAGGTCGCCCCGCTGGCCTACATGCGTGGCCGGACGCTCAACGACGCCTTCATCATCCTCGACGAGGCCCAGAACACCTCGACCGACCAGATGAAGATGTTCCTCACCCGGCTGGGCTTCGGCTCGCGGATGGTCGTCACCGGCGACGTCACGCAGGTGGACCTGCCCGGTGCCACGACCTCGGGCCTGCGGGTGGTCGAGGAGATCCTCGGTGACGTCGACGACGTCGCCTTCTGCCGCCTCGGCTCCGGCGACGTGGTTCGCCACCGGCTGGTCGGCGACATCATCGACGCGTACGCGCACTGGGACCAGGGGAGCTCGCGATGAGCATCGAGGTGAACAACGAGTCGGGCCACGAGGTCGACGAGGCCGAGTTCGCGGCGCTCGGACGCCACGTGCTCGACACGATGCACGTGCACCCGCAGACGGACCTGTCGATCCTGCTCGTCACGCCTGAGGTGATGACGGAGCTGCACGTGCAGTGGATGGACGAGCCGGGCCCCACCGACGTGCTGTCCTTCCCGATGGACGAGCTGCGCCCTGGCTCCGAGGGCCACCCGTCCCCGGCGGGGCTGCTGGGCGACGTCGTGCTGTGCCCCGAGGTCGCGGTGCGCCAGGCGCGCGAGGCCGGCCACTCGACCACGGAGGAGCTGCTGCTCCTGACGACGCACGGCATCCTGCACCTGCTCGGCTACGACCACGCCGAGCCCGAGGAGGAGAAGGAGATGTTCGCGCTGCAGCGACAGCTCCTGCTCACGTTCCTCGCCCGACGATGAACGGCGCTCCCACCGGGGCGCTGGTCGTCGGGGCGCTGCTGGCGTTGGTGCTCGCGGCGCTGCTCAGCGCGGGGGAGACCGGTCTGCTGCGGCTGGGCCGGTCCGAGCAGGCCGGGATCGCGGCCTCCGACCTGCCCAGCGCGCGCCGCGCACAGCGGCTCCTCGCCGAGACGCGCGTCGCGGCCTCGGCCGCATCGTCGGTGCGGGTGGTCCTCGAGGCGCTCGGTGCGGTGCTCCTTGCGCTCGCGGTGCTCGCCGCCGGGGCCACCTGGTGGCAGGCGCTGCTGCTCGCCGGCACCCTCGCCGCCGCCGCGGCGCTCCTCGTGGTGCGGCACCTGCCGCGCGGGATCGCCCGGCAGCACCCTGCGGGTGCGGTGCTCGCGACCTCCGGGGTGCTGCGCGTCGCGCACCGGCTCGCCGGGACGATGCACCTGGCCGAGCGCACGCTCTCGGACCAGCAGGACCTCACGGACGACGAGATCCGCGACATGGTCGACCGCGTGAGCGACTCCGACCACATCGAGGACGACGAGCGCGAGATGTTCCGCTCCGTGCTCGAGCTGGGCGACACCCTGACCCGCGCGGTCATGGTCCCGCGGACGGAGATGATCACCGTCCCGGGCGACACGACGCTCACCAAGGCGCTGTCGCTGTTCCTGCGCTCGGGCTACTCGCGCGTGCCGGTGGTCGGCGAGTCGGTCGACGACGTGCTCGGCGTGCTCTACCTCAAGGACCTCGTCCGGCACACGCACCGGCACCCTGGGGCCCAGGACGACCGCGTGGGCGGCCTCGCCCGCCAGCCGGTGTTCGTCCCCGAGTCCAAGCCCGTCGACGACCTGCTGCGCGAGATGCAGGCCGGCTCGTCGCACATCGCGCTCGTCGTCGACGAGTACGGCGGGATCGCCGGGCTGGTCACCATCGAGGACGCGCTCGAGGAGATCGTCGGCGAGCTCACGGACGAGCACGACCGCTCGGGCCCCGAGGTCGAGGACCTCGGCGACGGCAGCTACCGGGTACCCTCACGCCTGCCGGTCGACGAGCTCGGCGAGCTGTTCGACCTCGACCTCGAGGACGACGACGTCGACACGGTCGGCGGCCTGCTGGCCAAGGTGCTCGGCAAGGTGCCCCTCGTGGGTGCCACCGCCGAGGTCGCCGGGCTCGTGCTCACGGCCGACCGCGTCGAGGGGCGTCGCAAGCAGGTCGCGACGCTGCTCGTCCGTCAGACCGGCTCGACCCCGTCAGCGGACCCGGGCACCGGTTCCGTCCCCTCCGCCTCCACGGGAGTCCAGCGATGACCACCCCGCCGTTCCGCTCGGGCTTCGTCTGCATCGTCGGACGTCCCAACGCCGGCAAGTCCACCCTCACCAACGCGATCGTCGGGCAGAAGGTGGCGATCACCTCGGGGCGGCCGCAGACCACCCGGCACGTCATCCGCGGGATCGTGCACCGTCCGGACGCCCAGGTGGTGCTCGTGGACACCCCGGGGCTGCACCGGCCGCGCACGCTGCTCGGCGAGCGGCTCAACGACCTGGTGCGCGACACGCTCACCGAGGTCGACGCGGTCGTGTTCTGCCTGCCGGCGGACCAGCGCGTGGGACCGGGGGACCGCTACATCGCCGAGCAGCTCACCACGCTGTCGCAGGGCGGCCGCACCCCCGTGGTCGCCGTGGCCACCAAGACCGACCTCGTGCCCCGCGCACGGCTCGCCGAGCACCTCATGGCGATCGCGGAGCTCGGCGAGTGGGCGGACATCGTCCCGGTCAGCGCCGTCGACGGCTTCCAGGTCGACACGCTGGTGGACGTGCTGGTGGGCCACCTGCAGCCGGGGCCGCCGCTGTACCCGGACGGGGAGCTCACGGACGAGCCGGAGATCGTCATGGTCGCCGAGCTGGTCCGCGAGGCAGCGCTCGAGGGCGTGCGCGACGAGCTGCCCCACTCGCTGGCCGTGGTGGTCGACGAGATCACGCCGCGCGAGGGCCGGGACGGCTCCGACGGGCAGCCGCCGTTCCTCGACGTGCGGGTGCAGCTGTTCGTCGAGCGGGACAGCCAGAAGGCGATCATCATCGGCAAGGGCGGCGCCCGGCTGCGCGAGGTGGGCGCCACGGCGCGCAAGGGGATCGAGGCGCTGCTCGGCGCCCGGGTGTACCTCGACCTGCACGTCAAGGTCGCCAAGGACTGGCAGCGCGACCCCAAGGCCCTGGGGCGCCTCGGCTTCTGACGGGCGGACGGTCCGGGAGGGCGGGTCGCCGCGCCGACTAGACTCCCCGGGTGCGGTACCGGATCGCGTTGACCAGCACGGTCGTCGTCGCCGTGCTCGGCGTCGGCGGTGCCGTCACCGGTCCGGGTTGGGACCCCGTCCCCATGACCGAGACCATCGAGGTCTCCACCTCCGACACGTCCATCGGGCGCAGCGCGGACGCCGAGCCCGTCGGCACGTACGACGTCGTGACGTCCGTGGTGACGGTCGAGCTCGCCGGGACGCAGGTCGAGGCCCAGATCAGCGAGCCGGTGGGCGCGCCGGGGGACCGGGCCGGTGTCGTCTTCGTGCACGGCGCGGGCACGGGGCTGTTCGAGCAGGCGTTCGTCGCGCAGGCGCAGGCCCTCGCCAGCGCGGGGGTCGTCGCGATGGTGCCGAACAAGCGCCTCGACACGTACTCCACCCGGGACCGCGACTACCCGTCGATGGCCAACGACTACCTGCGCAGCGTCGAGGCGCTGCGCAGGCTGCCCGGCGTCGACCCGGACCGCGTGGGCGTGTACGGCGAGAGCGAGGGCGCCTGGGTGGTGCCCGTCATGGCAGCGGACAACCCGTCCGTCGCCTTCGTCGTGCTCGTCGCCGCGCCCGTGGTGCCACCGCGCGAGCAGGCCGCCTTCGCGGTCGACTCCTACCTGCGCGCCACAGGCGTCCCGGTGGGGCTGCTGCGCTCCATCCCGCGGTTCGTCGGGATGGAGTTCCCGGGGGGCGGGTTCGCGTACGTGGACTTCGACGTGCGGCCGTTCCAGCAGCGCATGCGTCAGCCGGTCCTCGTGGTCTACGGCACGGGCGACGCGGCGATGCCCACCGTCCAGGGGGCGCTGCAGGTCATCGCAGACGTCGGGACGGCGGGGAACCCCGACTGGACCGTCCGCTACTACGCGGGGGCTGACCACGGGATCCGGGTCGAGCACGCGCTGGTCCCGGCCTTCGCCCAGGACCTCGCCGACTGGGTCCAGGCCCTGCCCGCGAGCGGGCACGCCGCGCCGCGGGTCGCCGGGGACGAGCCCTACCAGCGGTTCGTCGCCGAGCCCGTCGAGCGGCCGCGCTGGTACGCCGAGGGTGACCTCATCGTCGCGACCCTCGTGCTGGCCGTGGTCGCCCTGCTCGTCGGCCCTGTGCTGTGGCTCGGTCGTCGCGTCCGCGGGCGCCGCGGGGCGGTGCTGGCCGACGGCGTGCGCTGGCCGCTGGCCGCGATGACCGTGTCGGCCGTCGCGGGCTTCGTCCTGCTCGTGGTCTACCTGCTCGCGGTGGCGAACCTCGCGCAGAACTACCGCACCAACGCCTTCGTCGTGCAGGGCGGCTGGCTCGCGGTCCGGATGCTCGCCGTGGTGAGCGTGGTGGCGGGCGTGGTGCTCGTGTTCCGGGTGCTCGACGGGCGCCGGGCCGGGCGGACCGGGGCGGCCCTGACGCAGACGGGTCGGTGGTGCCTCGCGGGCGCCGTGACCGGCTCGGCCGTGCTCCTGGTCCAGCTCGGCTACTGGGGCGCGTTCCCGACCCTGGGCTGACGGCGGTACGGCCCGACGGCGGGCCGGCGGCGGGCGAGGGCGGCGGCACACGGGTGAAGTGCCCCGCGGTGCACACCGCACCGGTCCCTGGCCCGCTACGGTTCACCCAGGGGGCGTCCGCCTGCCCAGACGGGCGAGCGGGCACCGCACCCGGGACGACCGTCCCGGCGCGAGCAGGGCGGACCACGTCGGTGGACGGCGTAGGAGGGCAGCACCTCAGATGACTGAACCGGAGAACTTCACCGCCCAGCAGGCGGCGGACCCGAGCACCCCGGGGCAGGTGCTGGCGGACATCGCGGCGCTGCGCCCGGAGCTGCGTGCCGCCGTGGCGTCCAACCCCTCCGCGTACCCCGGCCTGCTCGAGTGGCTCGGCAGCCTCGGCGAGCCCACGGTCGACGCCGCGCTCGCAGCGCGCGCGGGCGCCGAGCAGCCGACCGTCGTGCTGCCGACGCTGCCGCCGGTCGCCGCACCGCAGTGGCAGGGCCAGGCGACGACGCCGGCGGCCCCCGCGCCGGCCTTCGGTGCGCCGGCCCCCGGTTTCGAGCCCCAGGCGCCCGCGTACGGCGCCCCCGCGGGGTACGCCCCCCAGCCCGGCCAGCCGTACGGGCTCGCCCCAGCGGGCGCGCCGCCGAAGAAGGGCGGCAACAAGGTCCTGGTGATCGTCCTCAGCATCCTCGGCGTGCTCATCCTGCTGGGCGTCGGCGCGTTCTTCGCGATCAAGGCCCTCATCGGCAACGTCACGGACCAGCTCGAGGACATCGACGTCCCGGGGATCACCGAGGGTGACGCGTACGGCGACAACGCCGAGCTCGACGCCCTGTGGGACGCGTGCGAGACCGAGGACTGGGCCGCGTGCGACGACCTCTACTTCGCCGCGCCGATCGGCTCCGAGTACGAGGCCTTCGGCGAGACGTGCGGCAACCGCACCGAGGTGTCCGGCGGCTCGTGCGTCACGGACATGGGCGGCGGGGCGACCGAGGACACGGGCGAGGACACCGGCTCCGACGAGCCGTTCGGGTACGGGGACGACGCGACGCTCGACGCGCTGTGGGACTCGTGCGCCGGCGGTGACATGGCCGCGTGCGACGAGCTGTACTTCTCCGCGCCGATCGACTCCGAGTACGAGTCCTTCGGCGACACGTGCGGCAACACCGCCGAGGGCGGTGCGGCGTGCGCGTCGTCGACCACGACGGGCGAGCCGTACAACTACGGGGACGACGCGACGCTCGACGCCCTGTGGGACTCGTGCGCAGCGGGCGACATGGCAGCATGCGACTCGCTGTACGAGACGTCGCCGGTGGGCTCGATCTACGAGACCTTCGGGGACACCTGCGCCGGCCTGCAGGAGGCCGGCACCACCCTGTGGTGCGACCCGAACCGATGAGCGGCGTCGGCCACGCGGCCGACGAGCTGTGAGCCGACGCTGCACGACGCGGCGCCCGCGGGGTAGTGTGCTCCGCGTGCGCACGTGCGTGCAGCGTCGGCTGCTCCTTGGTCGCCGCGACGAGACGCCCTAGGCCGGATCCTCGTCGCGGTGGACTTTCTGCTGGCCTGAGCCCTGACCAGCGCTAGTGCGAGGACCGAGACCATGAGCATCACCCCAGACGCGCCCTATGCCGTCCGCAACGCCCAGCAGCCCTCCCCGATGGCCGTGCACCGCTACCGGCCGTTCCACGAGCAGATCGCCGTGGACCTGCCCGACCGCACCTGGCCGGCGCGCCGCATGACGCGGGCCCCGCGCTGGTGCGCGGTGGACCTGCGGGACGGCAACCAGGCCCTCATCGAGCCGATGAACCCCGCGCGCAAGCTGCGGATGTTCGAGCTGCTCGTGGCGATGGGCTACAAGGAGATCGAGGTGGGCTTCCCGTCCGCCTCCCAGACGGACTTCGACTTCGTCCGGATGCTCATCGACGACGGCCGCATCCCGGACGACGTCGTCATCCAGGTGCTCACCCAGGCGCGTGAGCACCTCATCGAGCGCACGTACGAGGCCATCGCCGGTGCGAAGCAGGCGATCGTGCACCTGTACAACTCGACCAGCGTGCTGCAGCGCGAGGTCGTCTTCCGCACCGACCAGGACGGCGCCCTCGACCTGGCGGTCTCCGGTGCGCACCTGTGCCGCAAGTACGCCGAGACCATCCCCGGCACGGAGGTCTACTACGAGTACTCGCCCGAGTCGTACACCGGCACGGAGCTGGAGTTCGCCGTCCGGGTGTGCAACGCGGTGATCGACGTCTTCGAGCCGACCCCGGACCGCAAGGTCATCATCAACCTGCCCGCGACGGTCGAGATGGCCACGCCCAACGTCTACGCGGACTCCATCGAGTGGATGAGCCGCCACCTGCACCACCGCGAGGACGTCGTGCTGTCCCTGCACCCGCACAACGACCGGGGCACCGCCGTCGCCGCGGCGGAGCTCGGCTACCTGGCGGGCGCTGACCGGATCGAGGGCTGCCTGTTCGGCAACGGGGAGCGCACCGGGAACGTCTGCCTGGTCACCCTGGGGATGAACCTCATGAGCCAGGGCATCGACCCGATGATCGACTTCACGGACATCGACACGGTGCGCCGCACCGTCGAGCACTGCACGCAGCTGCCCGTCCACGAGCGTCACCCCTACGGCGGCGACCTCGTCTACACGGCGTTCTCGGGCTCGCACCAGGACGCGATCAAGAAGGGCTTCGACTCCATGGACGCCCGCGCCGCCGCGCAGGGCGTCGAGGTCGAGGACCTGGTGTGGGCCGTGCCCTACCTGCCGATCGACCCGCGCGACGTCGGCCGCTCGTACGAGGCGGTCATCCGGGTCAACTCCCAGTCGGGCAAGGGGGGGATGGCCTACCTCATGAAGTCCGAGCGGCACCTGGACCTGCCGCGTCGCCTCCAGATCGAGTTCTCCCGGGCCGTGCAGGTCTACACGGACTCCTCGGGCCAGGAGGTCACCGCAGACGACCTCTGGCGCGTCTTCACGGACGAGTACCTGCCGGCGGAGCCGGGCAGCGGCCTCGAGCCATGGGGTCGGTTCGCGCTGCGGGGCAGCCGCACGGTCAGCGTCGAGGACGGCCCGGAGCGGCTCTCGGTCGACCTCGTCGACGACGGTGCTGAGCGCACCCTCGAGGGCCAGGGCAACGGCCCGATCGACGCCTTCGTCCAGGCGCTGGCCGCACTCGGGGAGAGGGTCGAGATCCTCGACTACGCCGAGCACGCGCTGTCGACGGGCGGCGACGCGACCGCGGCCGCCTACGTCGAGTGCGCCGTCGGCGACCAGGTGCTCTGGGGCGTGGGCATCGACCCCTCGATCACCACGGCCTCGTTCAAGGCGATCATCTCGGCGGTCAACCGCTCGCGTCGCTGACGTCCCCGTCCGGACCGTCGCCCTCGCGGTGCCGGTCCGGACGGGTCCGACGACGCCGACCCGTGGGGTCAGCGCTTCTTGTCGGGCCGGCGACGGTACTCGCGCTGGCGGAGGGTGAGCTCGCGGCGCTGCTCGGCGCGCAGCCGTACGTCCACCCGCGCAGCCCGGGCAGCGGCCTCGCGCTCGAGTCGACGGTAGCTGGCCAGGCGGCGCTCGGGCAGCTCGCCGTCGGCGACGGCCGCCTGCACGGCGCAACCGGGCTCGCTCCGGTGGGCGCAGTCGGCGAACCGGCAGCGCGCCGCCAGCTCGGCGACCTCGGGGAACACGTCCTCGAGCTCCTCGGCACCCGCCAGACCCACCGTGCGGACCCCGGGGGTGTCGAGCACGGCGCCACCGCCGGGGGCCAGGTGCAGCTCGCGGGTCACCGTGGTGTGCCGGCCCTTGCCGTCGGAGCGCACGGGCTGGGTCCGCATGACCTCGTGCGGCTCGCCGGGGGCCGCCGGACGGCTGGGCTCGCCGCCCGGCGCCGCCCCCACGGTGCCGCTCCCGGTGCCGAGCACCAGGGCGTTGAGCAGCGTGGACTTGCCCACGCCCGAGGCGCCGACGAGCGCGAGGGTGGCGCCGGCGGCGAGCAGGGCGCGCAGCGGGTCCAGGCCGTGCCCGTCGGGCGCGGCGACCGGCAGGACGTCGACGCCAGGGGCCACCGCGGTGACCCGCGCGACGACGTCGTCCGGGTCGGCCTGCAGATCCGCCTTGGTGAGCACGACGACGGGCCGGGCGCCGGACGCCCACGCGAGGGCCAGCAGGCGCTCGACGCGCCCCGGCACGCCCGGCATGGGCTCCACGACGGCCACGACGTCGGCGTTGGCGGCGAGCACCTGGGCGCGCGAGGAGCCGGGCTCGGCGTCGGCGCGCCGCACGGCCGTGCGGCGGTCGAGCACGCCGGTGACGGTCCACGTGCCCGGCAGGTCGGGGGCTGCCGACGGCCCGTCAGGAGCGGTGGTGGGAGCCTCGAGCACCGGCCCGCGGAGCAGCACCCAGTCCCCGGCGGCCGGGGTGCGCTCGGCGTCAGCTGCGGCGGCGCGGGACAGCTCCGGCGCCCAGCGCGCGCCGTGCACCCGGCGCAGGTCGGGGGCATCGGCGGCGTCCCCGGCGTGGGGCGGCGCGACGAGCACGTCGCACGCACCCCGGTCGGCGCGGGTCACGCGGCCGACGACGGGTGGTGACGTGGCGTGGCCGTCGAGGTGGTGGGCGAGGGCCGCGGACCAGCCCTCG
>NZ_DAORSQ010000097.1:0-9145 GCF_035443605.1 Actinotalea sp.
CGTGCTGCTCTCGGCTCGCCGGGTGGGCCCGGACGGCTTCGCCTACGGGGTCGACATGACGCCGGAGATGCTCGGGCTCGCGCGCGCCAACGCCGCGGCGGCCGGCGTGACCAACGTCGCGTTCCTCGAGGGTCGCATCGAGGCGCTGCCGCTGCCCGACGCCGCGGTCGACGTGGTGATCTCCAACTGCGTCGTCAACCTGTCCACCGACAAGGCGGCCGTGCTCGCCGAGGCGTTCCGCGTCCTCGTGCCCGGCGGTCGGCTGGGGATCAGCGACGTCGTCGCGCAGGACGACGTCAGCCCGGCGGAGCGGGCCGAGCGTGGCAGCCACGTCGGGTGCATCGCGGGGGCGCTGTCCCGCTCGGAGTACCTGGCGGGGCTCGCGACCGCCGGGTTCGTCGACGCGTCGGTGGAGCCGACCCACGAGGTGGCGCCGGGGATGCACGGCGCGATCGTGCGTGCGGTCCGACCACGCTGAGATCGTCTCGCAACATCTCTTGCGCAATATCTCTTGCGCAAGAGATGTTGCTAGACGTACCCTCGTCGCATGAGCACCGTGACCACCCCCGACGTCCCGGCCGTCCCCGACCCGCACGGGGAGCAGCTCCACGTCAGCGACCCCGCCCGGATCAGGGCCCTGGCCCACCCGGTGCGGCTGGACCTCCTGCAGCTGCTGGACGAGCGGGGCGAGGCGACGGCGACGCAGTGCGCGGAGCAGCTGGGCGAGACCGTCGCCAACTGCTCGTTCCACCTGCGGACCCTGGCCAGGGCGGGGTTCATCGAGCCGGCGCCCGCGCGTGGCCGCGAGAAGCCGTGGCGGCCCACGTCCCGCGGCCGGATGCTCGAGCCCGACGGCCGGGACCCGGCGTCGCTGCGCGCGGTGGCAGAGCTCGCGGGCATCGCGATGCTCCGCGAGGTCGAGCGCGTCCGGGGCTTCCTGCAGCGCAGCACCGAGGTCCCGGCGGAGTGGGTCAACACCGTCGCCGTGACCACCTCGGCCTTCTACGCGACGGCCGAGGAGATGCGCGAGGTGGTGGCCGCGATCGCCGCGGTGACCGAGCGCTTCGACGAGCGGCTGCGGGACCCGTCCCTGCGGCCGGCGGGCGCGCGCATCGGTCGGCTGTTCGCCACCGTGAACCCCGACGACTTCCCTACCCCGGAGGTGGACTGACATGACCGCCGTGCCGATCGCCACGACCACCCGGCTGCGCCTTCCCGTGCTCGCCCTCGGGCGCTACCGCGGCGCCGTCGTCCTGGAGGTGTCGCGCCACGCGGCGCGCACCCGCCACGGTGCCCGGGTGCCGCGCGCGCTGGACCGGCTCGAGCAGCAGCGGGACACGATGCTCGCGCTGCGCCGGGGTGCCGGGGTCTGACCGCGCCGAAGGTCCCGGTGGCGCACGGTGCGAACCGGGACAATCGAGGCATGGTCCACGGGTTGAGCGCGTACCGAGCCCTGTCGTCTGCGAGCAAGGTCGAGATCCTCGCCGTGCTGCAGCGCAGCGGCCACGCGCTGCCCGTGGCGCAGGTCGCTGCGGATGTCGGGCTGCACGTCAACACCGCGCGCGAGCACCTCGACCAGCTGGTCGCCAGCGGCTTCGTCGAGCGCGCCACCGAGCCGCGCGCCACCCGGGGGCGGCCCCGGCTCGTCTACCGCGCGATCGACCGGCCGGCTCCCGCCTCGGTCCACGGTGCGGTGCGCGACCGCCTCACGGGGCTGCTCGTCGACGGGTTCGGCGCGGCCATGGACTCGCCCGTCGCCGGGGCAGAGGCCGCAGGGCGCAGCTGGGCGCTCGAGCACGTGGCGGAGGCCGGCGGGCGCCTTCCCGGACCGGCCGCCGATGCCGCGTCCGAGCGGTCCACGGCGGCGGGAGCCCAGCTCGCGGCGCTGGAGCGACACCTCGGCGACCTGGGGTTCGCCCCGACGACCGATGTCGCGAGCCTCCAGGTGCACCTGCACCGCTGCCCCTTCGACGACCTCGCGCGGCGGCGCACCGAGGTGGTCTGCGCGGTGCACCTCGGCCTCGCGCGTGGCGTGCTGGCGTGCTGGCGTGCCAGGGCGGGCCGCTGGTCGCCGAGCGGCTCGACCCCTTCGTCGAGCCGCACCGCTGCGTGCTGCACCTGGAGGAGCGCCGAGGGGTGACCGCCGCGTCGTGACGGCGGTGCGCGTCGACGCCGGTGGCTCATGCGCGCGGGGTGGGCGTCGATAGGGGGTGACGAAGGAGTGCGCACCGACCCGATGACGACACCACCGAGCGAGCCACGGGAGACGTCCGGGGCGACGACGGCCCTGCTCCTGCGCTACGTGCGCCGGGAGGGCGGGCCGGACGCCGTCGCCGACGTGCTCGAGCGCGCCCGGGTGACGCACACGAGCGAGGAGCTCCAGGAGGTCTCGCACTGGGTGGGCTACGACACGCGGCTGCGGCTCTTCGAGGCCGCGACCGAGGTGCTCGGCGACCCTCGGACGATGTTCTCCGTCGGGGCCGAGGCGATGCGCGGCGGCGTCGACCAGTACATCCTCATGATCCTGCGGGCGCTCGGCTCGCCCCGGGCCGTGTTCCGGCAGCTGCCGCGCATGGTGCCGAAGTTCTCGACCACGTCGACGATGACCGTGCTCGAGTCCGGCGCGACCTCGGCGCTGCTCAGCTACCGGCTGCACGACGGCTACCAGCACTCCCGCCTCGACTGCGAGTACGCGCAGGGGCTCTTCGCGGCGGTCCCCGGCCTGTTCGGGCTGCCCCCGGCCACCATCGAGCACGTCGAGTGCGAGTCCGACGGCTTCCCGGCCTGCGTCTACCGGGTGGGCTGGAAGCGCTACCGACGCCTGCCCCTGCCGCTCGTGCGCCGGGCAGCCTCGGTCTCGACCGAGCTGGAGGTCGCCGGCCTGCGCGCCCAGATCCACGAGCTCCAGCACGCCGCAGCCGACCTCGTGGCCAGCGACGACGTCGGCACGGTGCTCGACCGGATCACCGACCGGGCGGTGGCGGCCGTGCTGGCGGCCGGGTACCTGCTCGTCGTGACCGACCCGCGGGACGGGGGGTCCGTGGTCCGGGCGCGCGGGCTGACGCCGGGGCAGACCCAGGTGCTCGCCGAGCGCGTCCTCGCGGGCGAGGACCTCGGCTCCTCGGCCCTCGTGGTCGACGTCTCCTCGGCCCGGCGTCGGCACGGCCGGCTCGTCGCCCTGTACGGCGCGGGGTACGAGGGCCAGCCGGACGACGAGCCGCTGCTGCGCGCCTACGCGAGCCACGCCGCGGCGGCGCTCGACCTGCTCACGGCGCTCGAGGAGAGCCGCCGCCAGGAGCGCCGGGCCTCCGCGCTGCTGACGCTCGCCCACGAGCTCGCCGCGGAGTCCGACGCCGTGGCCGTGGCCCGGGTGATCGCCTCGGCCCTGCCAGGGGTCGTCGGGTGCGACATGGCCTCGGTCATGCGGTGGGACCCGGGCCGGGGCGTCCTGGTGCCCATGGCGTCGACGGGCTACTCCCAGGAGGTGCGCGACGCGCTGCGCGACCAGGGGCTCCCCGCGGGCCAGATCCCCGAGCTCCTCGAGATGCTCGCGCACCACGGCCCCGTGCACATCAGCGCCGGCGACGCCAGCCACCAGGCGCGCGGGGCGCTCGTCTCGGTCGGCATGGGCCGCATCATCATGGTGCCGCTGCTGTCCGGCGACACGATGATGGGCGTCGCGGTCGCAGGCTGGACCACCGAGGTGGGGGACGACGCGGCGCACGCCGAGGCGATGGCCAGGATGCGGGGCATCAGCGACCAGGGGGCCACTGCCCTGGCCAACGCGCGGCTGCTGGCCACCGTGCGCCACCAGTCGGAGCACGACGCCCTCACCGGGCTGCCCAACCGCGCGGCGTTCGGCGCGCTCCTCGACGAGGCGCTGCTGCACGCGGCGGCCGGACGCGCCACGGCCGTCCTGTTCTGCGACCTCGACCGCTTCAAGACCGTCAACGACGGGCTGGGCCATGCCGCGGGCGACGAGATGCTGCGCCAGGTCGCCGCGCGGCTGCGCGGCCAGCTGCGCGAGCGCGACGTCGTCGGGCGCCTCGGCGGGGACGAGTTCGGGGTGCTGCTGGTCGACGTCGAGGACGAGGGCCTGCCGCTCGCCGTGGCGAACCGCCTCGTCGAGGAGCTCGACGAGGCGTTCCGGATCGCGGGCCGTGAGCTGCGCGGCACGGTCAGCGTCGGGGTCGCCGTGCACGTGGGTCCGGACGGCCGGGGCGACCGCCTGCTCGCCGCTGCCGACGCGGCGATGTACGTGGCCAAGCAGTCGGGACGCAACCAGGTGGCGCTCGCCGGCGACACCGCCACGCCGCGCACCACGCCGTCGCTCGAGGCCGAGCTCGCGGTCGCGGTCGCCTCGGACGAGCTGCGGCTCTTCTTCCAGCCCGTGGTGGACTCCTCCGACCACGTCGCCACGGTGATCGGCGCCGAGGCGCTGCTGCGCTGGGACCACCCGCGGCTGGGGCTGCTGGCCCCCGGCGCGTTCCTGCCCCTCGCGGAGGAGGTGGGTCTCGTCACCGAGCTCGACCTGTGGGCCGTGGACGCCGCGTGCGCCGCGTGGTCGGGCTGGCCGTCCGGCCGCGCCGGGCCGCTGCGGATCGCGGTGAACCTCGCCAGCGCCACGCTCGTCGACCGGCGCCTGCTGCCGGCCGTCCGGACCGCGGTGACGCGGCACGGCGTCCCGGCGGGTCTGCTGCACCTCGAGGTCGTCGAGAGCCGCTCGCTCACGGACCTGCCCGGGGTGATCCAGCACCTCGCGGAGCTGCGTCAGCTCGGCGTGCGCATCTCGCTGGACGACTTCGGCACCGGGTACTCGACCCTGACGTGGCTGCAGCAGCTGCCGGTCGACGAGGTCAAGATCGACCGGTCGTTCATCTCGGGACTGCCCGACCACGCGGCGTCGCTCGGGGTGGTCCGGGGGGTCCTGGCGCTGGCGCGCGAGCTCGGCATCGGCGTGGTCGCCGAGGGGGTCGAGACGGCCGAGCAGCTGTGCACGCTGCGCCGGGCCGGCTGCGACACCGTCCAGGGCTACCTGCTGGGCCGACCGGCCCCGGTGCTCACCCTCGACGTCACCCTTCCAGCACCCGCGCCGGGGTGCGTCGACCTCCCACGCTGAGCGTCCCGCCGTCGTGCGGAGCGTCCCGCCGTCGTGCGGAGCGTTCCGCCGTCGTGCGGAGCGTTCCGCCATCGTGCGGAGCGTTCATGGCTCGCGCGGAGGGAGTAGCACCGACACGCCCGCGCGTCGCGACCCGAGCGCTCCGCGCGCGCGGACCCGGGAGCGGGCCCGCGGCTCAGAGGTAGCGCGTCGGGTCGAACTCGGCCAGCGGGATGATCCGCAGGCGGGGCAGCCGCACGGTGAACGCCTGGACGTCTGACTCGAGGTCGAAGGTCTGCAGACCGCCCTCGACGAGGTGGCGCAGCGAGCCCGACGTGAACTCCGTGAAGCCCAGCAGGCCGACGTTGCGGTCGGTGCCGAGCAGCGCGGCGAGCTGCGGTGCGAAGTCGCCGTCGTGGCTGGCCAGGAGCACGTCTCCCGGGCGGTCGGCGAGCGCGTCGAGGGTGCGCTGGATGCCGATGTCCACGACCTTCTCGTGGGCCTCGCCGGACAGCGGGATGGGCTGGAAGCCGATCGCCAGCAGGGCCTGCACGAACGACATCGGCATGGTGCCGTTGGACGCGTTGAGGAAGAACAGGCCCGTGACGTCCTGACCGCCCCACGCGGTCCTGGCGAACTCCAGCACGCGCTCCCAGCGCGGGCGCTCCTCGGGTGCGGGGCGACCGTTGAGGATCGACCCACCGAGGGTCGCGTCGATGTTCTCGCCGTCGACGAGCAGGTAGGTGCGCCGCGGTGCGTCCGTCAGGGTGGTCACCTCCCGCACACTACGGGCGCGCGGCGCCGGGGGCGGTGAACGCGCTCGACGGCAGGTCGCGCTCGCTGTCGAGGAGGCGGATCCGGGACCGCCGCAGCTCGCGGCCGGCGGCGGAGATGCTCACCACGACCGCCGGCCCGCCCCGCTGGGCCGGGGCCGCGAGGTGGGGTTGCGCGGCGCGGAGCAGCGGGACGGGCGCGAGGAGGTTGACGGCGACGAGCTCGTCCAGGAAATCGTCGGTCAGCTCCGCGACGGGGCCGAGGGCCACCACCCCCAGGCGATGACGAGGACGTCGAGGCCGCCGAAGCCGTCGACGGCGGCCCGGTCCGCCCGGTCCGCCGTGCCGGCGTGCCGCAGGCCCCCACGAGCACGGTGGCGCCCGCGGTCGCCCTGCCCGACGGTCCTCTGCCCGCCGGCGGCCCTCGTGCCGCCGGCCTCGCGGGTCAGGGGTACAGGCCCCGCGTCCGGTGGGCCACGGCGACGCGCTGCACCGAGAGCAGCAGCGCGGCGTCGCGCAGCGACACCGCCTCGCGGCGGGCCACCTCGGCCACGGCCGCGTAGGCGTGCAGCATGCGCTCGGCGAGCCGCTGCTCGATCTCGGCCTCGGTCCACCAGTACGCCTGCTGCGCCTGGACCCACTCGAAGTAGGAGACGACGACGCCGCCGGCGTTGGCGAGGATGTCGGGCACGACGACGACGCCGCGCTCGGCCAGGATCGCGTCGGCCTCGGCGGTGGTGGGGCCGTTGGCGCCCTCGACCACCCACCGCGCGGCGACGTCGAGCGCGTTGTCCGCCGTGAGGACGCCCTCGACGGCGGCCGGCACCAGGACGTCGACGTCGAGGGTGAGCAGGTCCGTGTTGTCGATCGGGTCGGCACCGGGGAAGCCGACCACCGAACCCGTGGTCCGGACGTGGTCGAGCACGCGCTGCATGTCCAGCCCGCCCGAGCGGTGCAGGCCGCCGTACTGGTCGCTGACGGCCTCCACGCGCGCGCCGGCGTCCGCGTACATGTCCGCGGCGTGCGAGCCGACCTTGCCGAACCCCTGGACGGCGACCCGCACGTCGGGCAGGTCGAGGCCGGCCTCGTGCAGCGCGGCCCGGGTCGAGTGCACGACGCCGCGGGACGTCGCGGTCGCGCGGCCGAGCGAGCCGCCGACCTCGAGCGGCTTGCCCGTCACGACGCCGGGGATGGTGTAGCCCTGGTTGACCGAGTAGGTGTCCATCACCCAGGCCATCGTCTGGGCGTCGGTGCCGATGTCGGGCGCCATGATGTCCCGCTCCGGGCCGATCATCGGCATGATCTCGCTGGTGTAGCGGCGGGTCACGCGCTCGAGCTCCGCCTGCGAGTACCGGCGCGGGTCGATCGCGACGCCGCCCTTGGCGCCCCCGTACGGCAGCTCGACGACGGCGCACTTCCAGGTCATCCACATGGCCAGCGCGCGGACCTCGTCGACGTCGACAGACGGGTGGTAGCGCAGCCCGCCCTTGCCGGGCCCGCGCGAGACGTTGTGCTGGACGCGGAAGCCGTGGAACAGCGCCGTCGACCCGTCGTCGCGGCGCAGCGGGATCGCGACGTTGATCTCGCGACGTGGGGTGGCGAGCATGGCGTGCATGCCCTCGTCGTAGCCGAGCCGGCGGATGGCCCCCGCGAGCTGCGACTGCGCGGTGGCCAGCGGGCCGTCGTGCGTGGGCCGGGCGGAGTCGGGGGCGATGTCCGGGACGTCGGCCGTCAGGGTGGGACGGGACGTGGTGGACGGGGCGGTGGCGGGCCTGCTCGTGGCGGGCTCGGGGACGGTCATCGTTCTCCTTCGACGGGGCGCTGACGGGCCCGCCGGGAACGACATCGGGCCCGGGCCCACTCTGTCACCTCCGGCCGCCGGGGGTGACCAGAACGAGCTACACCGCCCCGGGCGTGCCCGTGTCGGACCTTCGTCCTACCCTCGGGACCATGACCGACGCGATCACGGCCACGGGCCTGGTGAAGAGGTACGGCAGCGTCACGGCCCTGGGCGGGGTGGACCTCGCCGTCCCGACCGGATCTGTGCTCGGGCTGCTCGGGCCCAACGGGGCGGGCAAGACGACCATCGTGCGCATCCTGGCGACCCTGCTGCGGCCCGACGAGGGGAGCGCGCACGTGGCGGGGGTGGACGTGCTCACCGATCCGCGCGGCGTGCGTCGCAGGATCGGCCTGTCCGGCCAGTACGCGGCCGTGGACGAGTACCTCACCGGCTTCGAGAACCTCACGATGATCGGCCGGCTCTACCACCTGGGCCGCCGCGAGGCGCGCGAGCGGGCCCGCCGGCTGCTCGCCGACTTCCGCCTCGAGGACGCGGCCGACCGTCCGTCACGCACCTACTCCGGCGGGATGCGCCGCCGGCTCGACCTGGCGGGGGCGCTCGTCGCCGACCCGCCGGTGCTGTTCCTCGACGAGCCGACCACGGGGCTGGACCCGCGGGGACGGACGGACATGTGGGAGGTGATCCAGACGCTCGTCGCGGGTGGCACCACCCTGCTGCTGACCACCCAGTACCTGGAGGAGGCCGACGTGCTCGCCGACTCGATCGTCGTCATCGACCACGGCCGGATCATCGCCCAGGGCACCGCCGACCAGCTCAAGGCCCAGGTGGGCGGCGAGCGGCTGGAGATCACCGTGACCGACGCCGCACGGGTCGCGGAGGCGAGCGCGCTGCTCGCGCCGCTCGGTGTGGGGGCACCCGTGGTCGACGCGCACCGGCGGTCGCTGCTCGTGCCGGTCAGCGGTGGGGCGAGCGTGCTCGTCGACGCCCTGCGCCGGCTGGACGGCGCGGGCATCACCATCGACGACGTCGGGCTGCGCCGGCCCACGCTCGACGACGTGTTCCTCACCCTGACGGGCCGCCCGGCCGAGGAGGTCGAGGCAGAGCTCGAGGCCGCCGGGACCGGGCGAGCCGGCCGCGCACGGAAGGAGGCCCGTCGATGAGGGTCCCCGCGGTCATCGCCGACGCGCACGTCGTCGCCATGCGCAACATCATCAAGATCAAGCGGGTGCCGGACCTCATCGTCTTCACGGTGCTCTCGCCCATCATGTTCGTGCTCCTCTTCGCCTTCGTCTTCGGCGGGGCCATCGACCAGGGCGGCGGGGGAGCGGGCTACCGCGAGTTCCTCATCGCCGGGATCTTCGCCCAGACGGTGATCTTCGGGGCGACCATCACGGGGGCCGGCCTCGCGGAGGACGTCAAGAAGGGCATCATCGACCGCTTCCGGTCGCTGCCCATGGCGCCGTCGGCGGTGCT
>NZ_DAORSQ010000098.1:0-3205 GCF_035443605.1 Actinotalea sp.
CCACCCGGCTGACCGTGAAGCGGGGGTTGGCCGCCGTCGCGATGACCGTCATGAGGTAGCGGTGCTCCGGTGCCGTGACCGCCGGGTGCTGCTTCAGGGATGGCCGGCCGGTGGGCACGAAGACCACCTCGTCGAGCCCGAGCTTGGACGCAGCCTCGCTCGCGGCGACCAGGTGACCGTGGTGGATGGGGTCGAACGTTCCGCCCATCACCCCGATCCTGGGCCGTTGCTGGGTCATCCGCTGCGTTCCTCCGTGGTGGTCCTGCCGTGTCGTCGTGGTGGCGGCTAGTGCCGCGTGCCGACGCTCCGGAAGGCGTACGTCACGGCGAGCAGCGCCACCAGGGCACCGAACGCCAGCAGGCCGTAGCCGACCGGCGGGATCGGCAGCTGGGTGGTGACCTCGGCGTGCTCCTCGACGGCGAGCAGGACAGCGTGCACGTCGACCTCCTGGTGTGAGCGGCTCACCGCGCGCTCCCGGCGCAACGGCCGAACCAGTGTCGCACGTCCGGCCCGGCGGGGGTCGACACGCGCCGCGCCCTGGACGCGTCGCGGGGTGCACCACGGCGCCCCCCGGCGCGGTCAGGGACGGATCTGGCCCTGCCCGTGCACCACCCACTTCGTCGTCGTCAGCTCCGCCAGACCCATCGGGCCACGGGCGTGCATCTTCTGCGTCGAGATGCCGATCTCGGCACCCAGGCCCAGCTGACCGCCGTCGGTGAACCGGGTCGACGCGTTGACCATGATCGCAGCGGAGTCGAGCTCGGCGACGAACCGCTCGGACGCCGCGAGATCGCGCGTCACGATCGCCTCGGTGTGGCTTGAGGTCCACGTGCGGATGTGCTCGATCGCGGCGTCGATCGAGTCGACCACCCGCACGGCCAGGTCGAGGGACAGGTACTCGGTCGCCCAGTCGACGTCGGTCGCCGGGACCACCGGCACCTCGCCGGCCAGCGCTGCGGTCCGGGCGTCGCCGTGCACGACGACGCCCGCGGCGTGCAGGGCGGCGAGGGCAGAGGGCAGGAAGGCCTCGGCCGCGTCGACGTGCACCAGCAGCGTCTCGGCGGCGTTGCACACCCCGACGCGCTGGGTCTTGGAGTTGAGCAGGATCGGCAGCGCCACGGCCGGGTCCGCCGTGGCGTCGACGTACACGTGGCAGTTCCCGACACCGGTCTCGACCACCGGGACGGTCGCCTCGCGGACCACCGTCTGGATGAGGTCCGCCCCGCCGCGCGGGATGAGCAGGTCCACGAGCCCGCGCGCGTGCATGAGGGCGACGGCGCCGGCCCGGCCGTGGGCGTCGATCGACTGCACCGCGTCGGCCGGCAGCCCGACGTTCTCCAGCGCGGCACCGAGCACCGCGACGATGACCGTGTTGGACTCCGCGGCGGCCGACCCGCCGCGCAGGATCGCGGCGTTGCCCGACTTGAGCGCCAGCCCGGCGGCGTCGACGGTGACGTTGGGCCGCGCCTCGTAGATCATCCCGACGACGCCCATCGGCACGCGCAGCTGGCGCAGCTGCAGCCCGTTCGGCAGCGTGGAGCCGCGGACCACCTCGCCGACCGGGTCCGGCAGCGCCGCGAGCTCGCGCAGCGCTTCGGCGATCGCGGCGATGCGGCCCGGGTCCAGCTCGAGCCGGTCGAGCAGGCCGGCCGACGTCCCGGCGGCCCTTCCCCGCTCGAGGTCCAGCGCGTTGGCGGCGACGATCTGCGGCGTCGCGTCGACCAGGGCCCGCGCCATCGCCAGCAGCGCGGCGTCCTTGGTCGCCCGCGTCGCTCCCGCGAGCACGCGCGACGCGACCCGCGACCGCCGGGCGATGTCCAGGACGGCGTCCCGCACCTCGTCGGGCACAGGGCTGATCCGGGGGGCCTCGACCGTCGTCATGCCCGCAGGATATCCGCCGCCCCCGCGCGGCTCCCCGTCCCGCCGCGGTCGCCCTCCCCCGCCCTGGCGCGGCTCTCGTCGGGACGCGGCAGTCTGACGCCCGGATCCCGACGAGGAGCCAGCGGAGGCGTGGGTGGTCACGTCAGGGGTGGACGAGGACGAGGTCGTCGCGGTGCACGACCTCGCGGTCGTAGCCCGCGCCGAGCCGGGCCCGCAGCTCGTGCGTCGAGCGACCCAGCAGCTCCGGCAGCTCCGCCGAGCCGAAGGCGACGAGCCCGCGCGCCACGACCGCACCGTCCACGGCGACCAGCTCGACGGGGTCGCCGGCCTCGAACTCGCCGTGCACCGCGGTGATCCCCGCGGGCAGCAGCGACGTGCGCCGCTCGACGACGGCCCGCACGGCTCCGTCGTCGAGCACCAGCCGGCCGTGCGTCGTCGCGGCGTGCGCGAGCCACAGCATCCGGGTCGAGCGTCGCCGGCCCGTGACCGCGAACCACGTGCCGACCTCGTCGCCGGCCAGGGCCTGGGCGACCTGGGCTGCCGAGGTGAGCACCACGGGGATGCCCGAGCCCGTGGCGATCTGGGCCGAGGCGAGCTTGGTGACCATCCCGCCCGTGCCCACGGCGCTGCCGCGCGATCCCGCGTCCACCCCGTCGAGGTCCGCGGCCGTGCGCACCACCGAGATGCGGCGCGAGCCGGCGCGCGACGGCGGTCCGTCGTACAGCGCGTCGACGTCCGTGAGCAGCACCATCGCGTCGGCGCGCACGAGGTGCGAGACGAGCGCAGCCAGCCTGTCGTTGTCGCCGAAGCGGATCTCGTCCGTCGCGACGGTGTCGTTCTCGTTGACGATCGGCACGACGCCGAGGTCCAGCAGCCGCTCGAGGGCGCGCTGGGCGTTGCGGTAGTGCCCGCGGCGCACCGTGTCCTCCGCGGTGAGCAGCACCTGGCCGACGCGCAGGTCGTGCGCGGCGAACGCCTCGGCGTACCGCGCGACGAGGATCCCCTGGCCCACGGACGCCGTCGCCTGCGCGGTGGCGAGGTCCCGGGGGCGCTGCGTGAGGCCCAGCGGCCCCAGCCCCGCGGCGATCGCGCCCGACGTGACGAGGACCACCTGTCCCCCGGCCGCGCGCCGCGCCGCGAGCACGTCCACCAGGGCCCGGAGGGCCACGACGTCCAGCCGGCCGTCCTCCCCGGTGAGCGACGAGGACCCGACCTTGACGACGACGCGGTCGGCCTCGGCCATCTGGGAACGGTCGCTCGCGGGGGTCACGTGCCGCATTCTGCCCCGCGCGGGCCTCCTCGCGTGGGACCGTCCGCGCCCGGC
>NZ_DAORSQ010000098.1:3305-8975 GCF_035443605.1 Actinotalea sp.
CCGCGCCCGGCCGCGCGTTGACACGTCGGCGGCGGCGCAGCCAGGGTGACGTGCGCACCCCTGCCGGCCGACGGAGCCCCTCGTGAAGATCGTCCTGGCCCCCGACTCGTTCAAGGAGTCGATGACGGCCGCGCAGGCGGTCGCCGCGATGGAGCGCGGCGTACGGCGGGTGCACCCGGACGCGACGTGCGTGCGCGTCCCGATGGCCGACGGCGGCGAGGGCACCGCCCAGGCCGTCGTCGACGCGCTCGGCGGGGAGCTGCGCACCGTGGACGCGCTCGACGCGCTGGGCAGGCCGGTGCGGGCGACCTACGGCCTGGTGGCGGCGCCCGGCGGCACCGACGGTGGGGCGTCGATCGCCGTCGTCGAGGTCGCGGCGGCGATCGGGCTGGCCCGGATCGACCCGGCGGAGCGCGAACCGCTGGCGGCCACGTCCGCCGGCGCCGGGCTGCTGCTCCTCGACGCGCTGGACCAGGGGGCAGGGCGCGTCGTCGTCGGCCTGGGCGGCACGGCCACCAACGACGGCGGCGCGGGGCTGCTGCGGGCGCTCGGCGCCGTGCTGCGCGACGCGGAGGGGCGCGCGCTCGTGGCCCACGGCGCCCCCGCTCTGGCCGCGGTCACCTCGGTGGACCTCACAGGGCTCGACGCGCGCCTCGCCGGGCTCGACCTGCTGGTCGCGTGCGACGTCACGAGCCCCCTCCTCGGCCCGGCGGGAGCCACCGCCGTGTTCGGGCCGCAGAAGGGGGTCGACGCCGTGCGAGCGCCCGTGCTGGAGGCCGGCCTCGCCCGCCTCGCGTCCGCGCTGCACGCCGCCGTCGGGCACGACGTCGCTGCGGTGCCGGGGGCAGGGGCTGGCGGCGGCCTGGGGGCCGCGCTGCTGGCCCTCGGCGGCCGGCTGGTGCCGGGGGTCGAGCTGGTCGCGCGGGCCGTGGGCCTGGCGGAGTGCCTCGTCGGGGCGGACCTCGTGCTCACCGGCGAGGGTGCGGTCGACGCGCAGACGGCCCGGGGCAAGACCCCGGCCGGCGTCGCGGGACTCGCGGCGGCAGCCGGCGTCCCGGTCATCGCGTTCGCCGGGCGGGTGCTCGACCCGGCGCCGCTGCTGGAGCTGGGTGTGCTCGACGTCGTCGAGATCACCCCACCGGGCATGCCCCGGGCCGAGGCGCTCGCCCGCGGCGCCGAGCACCTCGAGCGCGCGGTCGCGGCGGCACTGCTGGCGCGGGCCGACGTCGGTTAGGTGCGCCGGACCGGGCCGGCCGGGACAGCCCCGACCGTCCGGCCAGCAGACCGACCTCGCTCAGTCCTTGTCCGGCTCCGACCAGTGCCCGGCCTCGCGCTCTGTCCACAGCTCGGTGCGGGCCTCGGCCTTGGCGTCCATCCGCTCCTTGTAGTCGGTGCGGCGCTCGGCGCGCGTGGGCCGGTTGGAGTCGTCCAGGCGCAGGTCGGTGCCGCGCGGGCCACCGAGCAGCTCCGAGCCGGTGAGCAGCGTTGGCTCCCAGTCGAAGACGACCGCGTCGTCGCCGGTGCCGATGACCACCTCGGCGCCCGGGGTGGCCCCGACGGAGAAGAGCTTCTCCTCCACGCCGAGGCGCGCCAGGCGGTCCGCGAGGTAGCCGACGGCCTCGTCGTTGGAGAACTGCGTCTGGCGCACCCAGCGCTCGGGCTTGGTGCCCAGCACCTGGAACCAGGTCCGGTCGGCGTCGTCGTGCCGTGTCACGGTGAAGCCGGCGTCGTCGACCGCCTTGGGGCGCAGCACGATCCGCGCGGGCTCGAGGCCACGGGCCGCCTCGCGGATCTTGCCGACCATCTCGGCCAGCGCGAAGGTCAGCGGCCGCAGGCCCTCGTGGCTGACGGCGGAGATCTCGAACACGCGCAGGCCGCGCGCCTCGAGCTCCGGCCGCACGAGGTCGGCGAGGTCCCGCGCCTCCGGCACGTCGATCTTGTTGAGCACGACGATCCGGGGGCGCTCGGTCAGCGGGACCTCGCCGCCCGCGATGGCCAGGTCCCCGGCGTACGCGGCGAGCTCCGCCTCGATGACGTCGAGGTCGCTGATCGGGTCGCGGTCGGGCTCCAGGGTGGCGCAGTCGAGCACGTGCACCAGCACCGCGCACCGCTCGATGTGCCGCAGGAACTCCAGCCCCAGCCCCTTGCCCTCGCTCGCGCCGGGGATGAGCCCGGGGACGTCGGCGACGGTGTAGCGGGCCGACCCGGCCTGCACCACACCGAGGTTGGGCACCAGGGTGGTGAACGGGTAGTCGGCGATCTTGGGCCGGGCGGCGGAGATCGCCGCGACGAGGCTCGACTTGCCGGCGCTCGGGTAGCCGACGAGGGCGACGTCGGCGATCGTCTTGAGCTCCAGCACGACGTCCCCGCTGCGGCCCGGCTCGCCGAGCAGCGCGAAGCCGGGGGCCTTGCGGCGCGGCGAGGCCAGCGCGGCGTTGCCGAGCCCGCCCCGCCCGCCCGCGGCGATGACGTAGCGGGCGCCGGGGCCGACGAGGTCGGCCAGGACCTCGCCGTCGAGGGACTTGACGACCGTCCCCTCCGGCACCGGGAGCACGAGGTCGGCGCCGGTCGCGCCCTGGCGGTCGTCGCCCATCCCCTGGGTGCCGGACGGCGCGTGCCGGTGCGGCGAGTGGTGGTAGTCGAGCAGCGTGGTCACCTGGTGGTCGACCTCGAGCACCACGTCGCCGCCGTTGCCCCCGTCTCCCCCGTCGGGGCCGGCGAGCGGCTTGAACTTCTCGCGGCGGATGGACGCACAACCGTGACCACCGTCACCGCCGTGGGCGTGCAGGACGACGCGGTCGACGAACGTGGCCACGATGCTCCTCTCGGCGGGTCGTCACCCGGGGGTGACGGGTCAGGCGGGGACGGGCTGCTGGACGCAGCTCGGCTGGAACGACGAAGGGGCGCACCGCACCGGTGCGCCCCTTCGTGAAGAGCTGAGGTCAGGCGTCGGCCGCGACGACGTCGATGACCTTGCGGCCGCGACGCACACCGAACTTCACGGCACCCGTGACCAGGGCGAAGAGCGTGTCGTCGCCACCACGGCCGACGTTGACGCCGGGGTGGAAGTGCGTGCCGCGCTGGCGGACGATGATCGTGCCGGCGTTGACCGCCTCGCCACCGAACCGCTTGACGCCCAGACGCTGCGCGTTGGAGTCGCGGCCGTTCCGCGAGGAGCTGGCGCCCTTCTTGTGTGCCATGACTGACCTGCTTTCGTGCTGTACGGGGAGGGGGAGGACTGCTCAGCGGCCGGGGCCGCCGGGAGTCACGCGATCTCGGTGACCTTCAGGCGGGTCAGCTTCTGCCGGTGCCCCATGCGCTTGCGGTAGCCGGTCTTGTTCTTGTACTTGAGGATGTCGATCTTCGGGCCCTTCTCGTCCCGCACGATCTCCGCGGTGACCGTGATCTTCGCCAGCGCGGCGGAGTCCGAGGTCACCTTCTCCCCGTCGACGAGCAGGAGGACGGGCATCTGCACGGTCGAGCCCGCGCTGCCGGACAGCCGGTCCACGACGACGACGTCGCCGACCGACACCTTCTCCTGGCGGCCACCAGCCTTGACGATCGCGTACACCACGTTGCTGCTCATCTCTACTCGTACGTCGTTCTCGCGTCTGCGACGGGCCCAGCACACGATGACCGGGCCGCTGACGGGCCACGGCTCTGCGGGCACGTGGGGGCGGCGCGCACGCAGCGCACCGACATTCCAGAGTACGGAGCGCAGGGCGGCTGGTCAAATGACGAGCACCCCGCGCGACCGCCTAGTGCTGGTCGTGCTGGTCGTGCTGGTCCTGTGCCTCGTCCTCGACCACGGGCTCGACCACGGGCTCTGCCTCGACCACGGGCTCGAGCTCGGTCGGCTCGAGCTCGGTCGGCTCGAGCTCGGTCGGCTCGAGCTCGGTCGGCTCAACGACCTCGGTCGGCTCGGGCACGACGACGTCGTGGTCGTGGTCGTGCTCGTGGGCGTGCGCCGCGGCCGCCGCGATCGTCGCGAGGGTCGCCTTGACGGCCTCGCGGGCCTCGGGCAGCACCGGGACGGTCACGGCAGAGGCCGCACCCGTCGCCGGCTTCTTGCGGCGCGAGCGCTTGGGCTCGCCGTGGGGCTGCCCCACCTCGGGCGCCTCGTCGACGGACTCGCCGCCCGTCCGCGCCTCGACCGGCTCTGCGTGGACGAGGAAGCCGCGGCCGTTGCAGTGCACGCAGGTCTCGCTGAACGCCTCGACGAGGCCCTGGCCCACGCGCTTGCGGGTCATCTGCACCAGGCCGAGCGAGGTGACCTCGGCGACCTGGTGCTTGGTCCGGTCCCGGCCCAGGCACTCGACGAGCCGGCGCAGCACGAGATCACGGTTGGACTCGAGCACCATGTCGATGAAGTCGATGACGATGATGCCGCCGATGTCCCGCAGCCGGAGCTGACGGACGATCTCCTCGGCGGCCTCGAGGTTGTTGCGCGTCACCGTCTCCTCGAGCGTCCCGCCGGTGCCGGTGAACTTGCCCGTGTTGACGTCGACGACCGTCATCGCCTCGGTGCGGTCGATGACCAGCGAGCCGCCGGACGGCAGCCAGACCTTGCGGTCCATGCCCTTGGCGAGCTGCTCGTCGATCCGGTGCTCCGCGAAGATGTCGCCGGTGCCGACGTAACGGCTGACCCGGTCAGCGAGGTCCGGCGCCATGGCGTCGACGTACTCGTGGATCTGGTCCCACGCGGCGTCACCCTGCACCACGAGCGACGTGAAGTCGTCGTTGAAGATGTCGCGGACCACGCGGATGGCCAGGTCCGGCTCGCCCTGGAGGAGGGCCGGCGCGGTCGCGCCCTTGGCCTTCTTCTCGATGGCGGCCCACTGGTCCTGCAGCCGCTGCACGTCGCGGCGCAGCTCCTCCTCCGACGCCCCCTCGGCCGCGGTCCGCACGATGACGCCCGCGGCGTCCGGCACGACCTCCTTGAGGATCTTCTTGAGGCGCGCGCGCTCGTTCTCCGGCAGCTTGCGCGAGATGCCCGTCATCCCGCCGGCCGGGACGTAGACGAGGTAGCGACCCGCGAGGGTGATCTGCGAGGTCAGCCGAGCGCCCTTGTGGCCGATCGGGTCCTTGGTCACCTGGACCAGCACGGGGTCGCCGGACTTCAGCGCCTGCTCGATCCGGCGCGGCTGGCCCTCGAGGCCCGCCGCGTCCCAGTTGACCTCGCCGGCGTAGAGCACCGCGTTGCGGCCCTTGCCGACGTCGACGAACGCGGCCTCCATGCTCGGGAGCACGTTCTGGACCTTGCCGAGGTAGACGTTGCCGATCATCGAGCCGCCGGTGCTGCGGTTGACGTAGTGCTCGACGAGCACGCCGTCCTCGAGCACCGCGATCTGGGTGCGGTCGTCGCGCTGGCGCACCACCATCACGCGCTCGACGGCCTCGCGGCGGGCGAGGAACTCGGCCTCGGTGAGGATCGACGGACGGCGACGGCCGGCCTCGCGGCCCTCGCGGCGGCGCTGCTTCTTGGCCTCGAGACGGGTCGAGCCCTTGACGGACGTGACCTCGGACGACGCGGAGCGCTGACGCGGCTCGCGCACGCGCACCACGGTGTTCGGCGGGTCGTCCTGGTCGGCACCGTCGCCCGAGGCGCCCCGGCGACGACGGCGACGACGACGGCTGCTGCCCTCGGAACGGTCGCCGTCCTCGGAGTCG
>NZ_DAORSQ010000099.1:0-8917 GCF_035443605.1 Actinotalea sp.
CTTGGAAAGCGTGTTGGGGTAACACCCTCGGGGGTTCGAATCCCCCATCCTCCGCCGCCGAGAGGCCCGTGACCTGCAGAGATGCCGGTCATGGGCCTCTTGAGTTCTCCTCCTGTTGAGGAACACGCTTCTGGGCAGCCCGCTCACGCACGGTCCGGTAGCAGTTCGCCAGACATGGGATGTTGGCGAGGGACCACGACCGCCTGCGACGTGTGCCACCCGGGCCCCTGAGCGCCTGCGCGACGAGGTCCGGGTCGATTCGAGAGGACGGAACGTAGCAGCGTCCTGACCGGCGACGTCGCCGCAGTAGCTGCGTTCTCGAGATCCGGGCCCCGGCACCCTCGAGATCAGGGGCCCAACCTGCTCGAAATCAGGGGTTCAGTGCCTGCGAAATCAGGAGCTCACACTAGACTCGCATCCATGGACACCGTCGGACAGCTCGTCGATCGACGGATCGTCGACGTCGCCCTCGCCCGCTTGAGCGACGAGCCCGTGGTGCTCCTTGAGGGGCCCCGCACGGTCGGCAAGTCGACAGCACTCCGCGAGCTCGCCCAGCGACTCGGCGGTGAGGTGCTCGACCTCGACGACCCCGCGACCCGCGATGCTGTGGCGGCCGACCCTTCGACCATGATCCAGAGCGACAGCCCGATCTACATCGACGAGTACCAGCACGCCCCTGCGGTCCTCGACGCGATCAAGGCACGGCTCAACCGCTCCACCCGCCCCGGGCAGTTCGTCCTGACCGGCTCCGCCCGCCACGAGTCCCTGCCCGCCGCCGCCCAAGCCCTCACCGGCCGACTTCATCGGATGACCGTCTACCCCTTGGCGCAGGCCGAGCTCGAAGCCGCGCGCCCCGATCTGCTGGGCAGGCTGCTCGCCGCGTCGACGGCCGGCGAGAGCCGCGCATCGACGACCTCGCGGCAGGACTACCTCGAGCGGCTCACGTGCGGCGGCTTCCCCCTCGCCCTCGCGCGACGCAGCGAGTCCGCGCGCAACCGGTGGTTCGACGACTACATCCGCCTGACCCTTGAGCGCGACGTGCGCGAGCTGAGCAAGGTACGCCAGGCGCGGGCCCTGCCGGCCCTCCTCGAACGCCTCGCCGGTCAGACCGCCCAGGTTCTCAACACCACCGCAGCAGCCACCGCGACAGGCATCGACCCCCACACCGCGCGCGACTACATCCGGCTCCTGGAGAGCGTCTTCCTGATCCAGCTCCTTCCCGCGTGGGGAACCACCCTCACGAGCCGGTCGGCCAACGCGCCCAAGATCCACGTCCTCGACCCTGGCGTCGCCGCACGGCTCCTGCGCCTTACCCCGGACAAGCTCGCCCGCCGCGACCCGACGTCGCTGACCCAGCTCGGCCACCTCCTGGAGACATTCGTCGTCGCGGAGCTGCTCAAGGAGGCTTCATGGATGGACGGAATCGCGGGCGTGGGGCACTGGCGCACCTACGACGGCGTGGAGGTCGACCTCGTCATCGAGCGCGATGACGGCGGGGTGGTGGCGTTCGAGGTCAAGGCCGCAGGGCGAGTTCCGGGCGACGACTTCCGTGGCCTGCGCAAGCTGCGCGAGACGCTCGGCGACGCCTTCCTGGCCGGGACCGTTCTCTACACCGGCGAACGCAGCTACACGTTCGAGGACCGCTTGCACGCCATGCCCGTCGACCGACTCTGGACCGCCGAGTAGACAAGCTCGCGGACCACGGCGCACGCGGGTCAGCAAGCCCGAACGGCGGCGACCACGAGCTTGAGCGTCGGTAGCAGTCTCGGTAGCAGTCGGCCTCCATATCGATCCCGCCGGCCGGGTCCGTCAAGACCCGCGCACCGCGATGACCGGCACCGACGCACCCAACCACCTGGCCTCGTCACCCCCTCGAACGACTTGGAAAGCGTGTTGGGGTAACACCCTCGGGGGTTCGAATCCCCCATCCTCCGCGTGACGAAGGGCCCGTGACCTGCGAGTTCGCAGGTGGCGGGCCCTTTGGCGTGGGCGGCGGTCGAGGAACACGCTTCTCGCAAGCCGCTGACCTGCGGTTTGGTAGCAGTTCGACTTTGGTGGGATGTTGCGACTCGTCCGCCACCGTCCGCGTCGAGGTCGAGGTCGAGGTCGAGGTCGACGGCACGGCACGGCACGGCACGGCACGGCACCTGACGATCGTGGAGACCCGGCCCCCATGGCGCGAGGACGTCGGGCCGCAGTGGACGCGGTTCCCGATCGCACGCCGGCGCCACACGAAGACCACGGGGCTGTGGGAGATCTACTGGCGGGACCGGAACCTGAGGTTCCACCGGTACGACCGCGCCGAGCCCATGGGCGGCCGAGCTGCTGGAGGAGATCGAGCGGGACTCGACGGTGATCTCCTGGGGCTGATCGCGATGTTGCTCTGCTTGGTTTCGACGCAGCATGACGTTGCAGCTTCGGTGTCGGCCGTCAGTGCAGCCGCGAAACGGTCGCGTGTGAACCGCCGATATGGGAGCGCAAGCCAAGCGGGCCCGCCGGAGTACTCCGAGGAGATCACCACAGGACCGGCTGCCTACGGCCGCCCCGACGAGATCACCGTCATCCCGGCAGCGCCACTCGAGCACTGATCGCGTCATCTCGACGCGCCCACCGCCGGGCTCCGGGCCCGCCCGGCCCGAGCCCAGGCCGAGTGGGACGATGGAGCCATGGCACCACAGGTCACCGCGTGCCCCTCCTGCGGCACGAAGAATCGCGTCCCGGTCGCAACGAAAGGAAGCCCTCGCTGCGCCTCTTGCAAGGCAGCGCTGCCGTGGGTGGTCCCCGTCACCGATGCGGAGCTCGCGGCTGCGCTCGACACCGGTCACCTGGTCCTGCTGGACCTGTGGGCTCCGTGGTGCGCGCCGTGCCGGCAGGTCGCGCCGGTGCTCGTGAGCCTCGCGAATCGCTACGCGGGCCGGGTCAAGGTCGTCAAGGTCGACGTCGACCAGAACCCGCGCACCGCCACCCAGTTCGACGCACGCAGCATCCCCACGCTCGTGCTGCTTCACCGAGGCACGACGGTCCGCACGATCGTCGGCGCCCAGCCCGAGCCGGTCCTGGCCGGCGCGATCGACGCGGCGCTCGCTTCGGCGCACTGAGCACCCGCGACGGTCGTGGAGACCGGTCGCCATGGCGTGGGGACTTCGGGCTCGGCCCTAGCGGCAGCCACGAAACGGTAGTGTTTAAACCGTCGATACGGGAGCGTAAGACCCACCAGAGCGGTAGCGTAGCGACGTGGCATACGCACGCAGAGTCCTCGACACACAGCTCGACAGACTCCTCACTGGGCTGCCCGCCGTGGTCATCGACGGTCCCAAGGCGGTCGGCAAGACCGAGACCGCGACCCGGCGCGCCGCCACCGTCCTCGCACTCGACGACCCCACCGAACGTGTGCTGATCGAGGCGGACCGTGACCGACTCTCACGCCTTCCCACCCCGATCCTGATCGACGAGTGGCAGCTGTATCCCGCCGTATGGGACCAGGTCCGCCGAGCCGTCGACGCCGGCGCCGCCCCCGGGTCCTACCTGCTCACCGGGTCCGCGACACCCACCACCGCTCCCACGCACACCGGCGCCGGCCGCATCGTCCGCCTGCGACTGCGCCCGATGAGCCTCGCCGAGCGAGGGCTCGTCGAACCCACCGTGTCACTCGCAGACCTGCTCTCCGGCGTAGGGCCGCCCATCGCTGGCGAGAGTCCTGTCGGTCTGGCGGAGTACGCCGAGGAGATCGTCACGAGCGGCTTCCCCGGGCTGCGCGCCCTGCCCGCGCCTACGCGTGCAGCCGGCCTGAACGGCTATCTCGACGCCATCGTCGAGCACGACTTCGCTGAGCTGGGACACGTCGTGCGCCGACCTCGAACGCTGCGCGCATGGTTGAAGGCCTATGCGGCTGCGACGTCGACGACGGCGTCCTACAACACGATCCTCGATGCGTCGACGGCAGGGCATGGAGACAAGCCCGCGAAGACGACGACGATCGCCTACCGCGAGACTCTTGATCGGATGTGGCTGCTCGACACCGTCCCCGCGTGGACCGGAACGCGCTCACCCATGGCCTCACTCGGCCAGGCACCCAAGCATCACCTCGCTGACCCAGCCCTCGCGGCACGGCTCCTCGGCGTGGGCGCCGGTGCGCTGCTCGACAGCCCGAACCCGGACAGCCCACCGGTCCCCCGGGACGGCACCCTCCTCGGCGCCCTGTTCGAGAGCCTCGTCACCCTGGGCGTACGGACCTATGCCGAAGCGGCCGACGCGCAGGTCAGCCACCTGCGCACCCACCGCGGCGATCACGAGGTCGACCTGATCGTCACCAGGGACGACGGACGCATGGTCGCCCTGGAAGTGAAGCTCGCGGCAGTCGCGGGCGACGAAGACGTCCGCCACCTGCACTGGCTGCGCGAACAGGTCGGTGACGATCTCCTCGACGCCGCCGTGATCACCACAGGACCGGCTGCCTACCGCCGCCCCGACGGGATAGCCGTCATCCCGGCAGCGCTGCTCGGGCCCTGATCGCGTCGGCTCGACGCGCCCTCCCCCGCGGTGCCCTGATCGGCCCTAGCTTCCACACACCGCAGCTGCGAAGCTCGCGGCCATGGACCTTCGGCACGCGCGCTTCGTGCGCAGCGCGCTGGACACTGCCGAGAGCGCCGAGCTCAGCCGCGTCGACGCGCTCGCCGACGAGCTCGCGGCCCACCTGGCAGCTGAGTCACCGACCATCGACCTGGTCCACATCCACCGCGCCCAGTCCAGCGCCGTGCAGACGATCGTCGCGGCCATGCTCCGCGAACACCTGGGCTTCCGCGAGGAGGTCGTCCTGACCCCGCAGGACGGGTTCGTCACCCACGCCCGACCCGACTTCGTCTACTCCCTCGGCCCCGGCCGCGGCATCATCGCGGAGGTCGAGCGCGGAGGCACGACGACCAACAACCACGACCTCAAGGACCTGTGGAAGACCCACATCGCCACCGACGCCCAGCACCTGTTCCTCGTCGTCCCCAACGCCAACTGGAACGAGGCCGGCATCGCCCGCGAGCACCCCTACAACCGAGTCCTGACCCGCCTCGGCTCGTTCTTCGGCGACCCCCGACGCGAGATCGACGTCGTCAGCCTGCACGTCTTCGGCTACGGGCGAGAGGTCTGATCCGCCCAAGAGGGTAGGGGCGACGACCCCACGACGCCGTGGCGTCCGCACGCCCCGGAGCCGGTCCGCGGACGTAGGCTGGAGCTGCGGAGAAGCGTCCCCGCGAGGCCGGAAGGAGGCCTGGTGATGACGGATCTCACTCGCACCTTCGAGACCGTGATCGACGCCCCGGTGCACGACGTCTTCGAGTGCTGCCGCGACCCGCACCACCTCTTCGCGGGATGGCCCGAGCTCGAGGTCACCGACGTCGCCATGACACCGGATGGTGTCGGCACCACGGCGCACATCGTGGGCAGGTTCGCGAAGGGGATGATGGTCGAGCAGATCGAGCGCGAGTTCACCGAGTTCGTCCCCGACGAGCGGATCGTCAGCGAGGCGCACGCGAGGGTGCGCTTCGCGGGACGGACCAAGGACGTCGCCCACGGCCCGGTCTTCACGTGGCTGTTCAAGCCCGACGACGGGGGCACGGCGTTGACCTTCGTCGTCCTCGAGGAGCACCTCGGCTGGTGGCAGAACCTCCTCGAGTCCGTCAGTGCGGCGGTCATGGCGAAGAAGATGCACGGCATGCTGGCGGCCATCAAGACCGGCGTCGAGGGCCGGGCTTCGTCAACCGCCTGATCCGGCGGACCGTGCGGCGGGGCCGTGACACTCCTGAGCACCGGCTCCGCGCGGACCTCCGTCCCGTTCACACCCGTTCGACGCGGTCGGCCTGTGGTCCTCGATCACTCTGTCGCACCTGGAAGCGGACCCGATCACCCTGCTGCAGCGCCTCTGCGCCGCCGAGGACCGAGACGTGCACGAACAGGTCCGCGCCTCCCGCGTCCGGGGCGATGAACCCGAAGCCCCGCTCCGGGTCGTACCGCACGACCTCGCCCTCGCCACCGCGGGCCGGGATGTCGGATGCCCCCTGGTGCCCCGACCGACCCCGGGTCGTCGCTGCCACGGGTACGCCCCGAGGTGTCGAGCCGCGCGCGAGGCGCACGTCGCGCGCCTGCGGGCCCCTCTCGCTCGCGGCGACGTCGTACGTCACCCGGTCCCCCTCGGCCAGCTCGGTGAGCCCGCCGGCCAGCTCCCGGACGTGGACGAAGACATCCTGGCCGCCCGACTCGGGGGTGATGAACCCGAAGCCCTTGCCCCCGTCGTACCAGGACACGGTGCCGTCCGCCCCGTCGGGCGCGACGGCCTGCTGGGCGGCCTGTGCCCCCAACGGCAGCAGGTGCTCCGCCTGCGGGCCCTTCTCCCCGTCGACGACGAGGAACGCCACCCGCTGTCCCTCCGAGACCACGCCGCCACCCACGATGGCCGAGCTGTGCACGAAGATCTCGGCACCACCGCCGTCGGGCGTGACGAAGCCGTACCCCTTGGCAGGCTCGTACCAGGCCACGGTGCCGAGCACGCCCAACGGTGCGTCCGCGGCCTGGTCGCCCGTGACCCGCACCCGGCGTGCCTGCGGGCCGCGGTCCCCCTCGCCGATGTCGAACTCGACCACCTGCCCCTCCCGGAGCAGCCTCGTCGCGTCGTCGCTGACGATCTCGGACGCGTGCACGAACAGGTCCTGCGCGTCCTGCCCGAGGGCGATGAAACCGAACCCCCGGTCGGCGTCGAACCAGCGGACGGTTCCCTCGGGCACGGCGGACTCCTTGTCGAAGCGACGGTCGGTGTTCACCCAGTGTCCACGACGGGACTACGAGACGCGCCCGGCGCCAGACGGTGCTCGCACGGGGGATCGTCAGACAGATGCCTCCGCCGGCGCGGACCCGAGGTGCTCGTAGGCCCGGGCGGCCGGGTCCCAACCGGCGACGACCGCAGCCGCGAGCGCGAGGCCGATGGCCGTGACGTAGCCGGTGTTCGGCGGGACGTCCCAGTCGGCGTCGCTGCGACCGACCGCCAACGAGTACTCGAGCATCAGGTGGGCGAAGCTTGTCGCCGTGGCACCCGCCAGCACGATGGCGTACCGCACCCGGTGCCCGTCGGGCTCGAGGAACCGAGCAGCGAACAGGACGATGAGCGCCACGGCCGACGCCGCGTCGATCGCGACCAGGAGCGCCCCGACCGGTGCGTCGATGGCCAGGGTGAGCGCCGCAGCCAGCACCAGGAGCGACGGGGCCGCCAGGGCCGCCCGGGGGAGCCAACCGGTCCGGATGCTCGGCAGCTGGACCAGCCAGGCGAGCGAGAGCACCACCATCGCACCGATCGAGAGGACCTCCGGCAGCGCGAGCACCTCCGGCTCGATGATCACCGGCAGCGGGCTCGTGCCGTCCATCGCACCCAGGCACTCCGGGGAGAAGGCGTCGATGCCCTGCCCCGCACACGGTAGCCAGGCCAGCCGGACAGCCACAGCCTGCAGAGCCGCACCAGCACCGAGCAGCCCGGCGGAGACCAGCCAACGCGTCGACGTCCGCACAGATCGGACGCTACCGTGCCGTGCGAACGCGACGCCACACTTCGTGCAGCGTCGGCCGGGTGGGTAGAACGGGGCGCTCCCCCGCACGCGTAGCGCTCCGGAACGTCCACCATGTCGACCCCGCCGGCGCTCGCGGAGCTCCGGACTTCCTCGCACCCCGCCGCGAGGGACCAACGGCCCTGTCCTCCCCGTCGGCGCCGGAGAACCGTGGAAGTCGGGGGTGGCGCACACGGCGACCGGAGCCCAGGCGCCATCGACGCGGAGCACTTCTCGGGACGCGCGGCCTGACCGCTTGCGGCCGGCGCCCGCTGGCGCCGAGCTGCACGAGCACCAGCCACCTGATCCTCGGGCAGCCCGTCGAGAGGGTGGCGGGCGCTCCTCGGGCCACGACCCTGCACCAGGGCCCGCGTGACACGAGTGGAAGGACAAGGATCATGCAACGCATCTCACCGAACCGTCTGCGCGCGTTCGTCGTCGCGATCTCCGTCGCGCTCGCCGTGCCCCTCCTGGGAGGGGGCAGCGCGGTCGCGGGCGGCGCCCCCGAGCCGCGGGTCGTGCTCGCCAACCACCTCAACGGGCCGTGGAGCACCACGCACAGCTTCGTGGGCGCCGACTTCGACGTCATCGGGACGCCGGTCTACCGGCCCGGTGTGCTCGGGCGCTCGATCGGCGTCGTCGACGACGAGTCGCTGCTGCTGATGTCGAGCGACGACTTCTTCGGCGCCGACAGGAGCCAGGGCACCGTCTCGGTGTGGCTGAAGAAGAACATGGTGTCGTCGGTCCCCTACGTGACACCGCTGGCCGGCGTGTTCGGCGAGCAGCCGTACGACTTCCAGGACGCCTGGT
The DNA here is from genome assembly GCF_035443605.1 of Actinotalea sp. NCBI lineage: Bacteria > Bacillati > Actinomycetota > Actinomycetes > Micrococcales > Cellulomonadaceae > Actinotalea > Actinotalea sp. The sequence goes on from NZ_DAORSQ010000099.1 coordinate 8,391, forward strand.
GCAGCAGCGCCGCGGTCCACAACCCCGCTCCTCGCGCCGACTCGTGCACCAACTACGGCCTCACGGCTGCGTGGGGCGACGGCGTGTCCGGGCCCGCCGGCCTGTTCATGGTGATCAACGACAGCAGCGGCACGCCGCACCGAGCGGTCGACCCGGCGTTCAACACGAGTGCCGTCCCGGTGGGACGGTGGGTGAAGGTCACCTTCGTCTGGGACCTCGACGGCATCCGAGGGAGCGCCGACACGATGCGCATCTACCGCGGCTGCCGCCTCGTCGCGAGCTACGCGGCGCGGGGCGATTTCAAGTCCCTCGAGGGGGTGCTCGGGACCGCGCGACACGCGGGCCAGACCGGCCGATTCCTCGACGAGCTGACCGGCGACGCCGCGGCCGCGCGCGGCGACCTCGCGGCGGCAGAGTCCGCCTACGGGCGGGCGGTGGAGGTCGAAGAGGAAGGCGCCATCTCGCTGCGCGCGAAGCTCGCGCGCGTGAGCAGCGGCACCGGCTCGACCCCTCCTGAGGAGGTGCGG
>NZ_DAORSQ010000100.1:0-8884 GCF_035443605.1 Actinotalea sp.
ACCGCGGCGTGGTCACCTACGTGCGGGTGGTCGACGGCCACCTGTCCCCGCGCGAGAAGATCGTCATGATGTCCACCCGGGCGCACCACGAGCTGCTCGAGATCGGCGTCATCTCGCCCGAGCCCGTGCCCACGCAGGGCCTGGGCGTCGGCGAGGTCGGCTACCTCATCACGGGCGTCAAGGACGTGCGCCAGTCCAAGGTCGGTGACACCGTCACCAACGCGAGCAAGCCGGCTGCGCACGCGCTGGCCGAGTACCACGACCCGCGGCCGATGGTCTTCTCCGGGCTGTACCCCATCGACGGCTCGGACTACCCGGTGCTGCGCGACGCGCTGGACCGGCTCAAGCTCAACGACGCCGCCCTCGTCTACGAGCCCGAGACCTCCGTCGCGCTCGGCTTCGGCTTCCGTGTCGGGTTCCTCGGCCTGCTGCACCTGGAGATCGTCCGCGAGCGGCTCGAGCGCGAGTTCGACCTCGACCTCATCTCCACAGCCCCCAACGTCGTCTACACGGTGACGATGGAGGACCGCACGGTGATGACCGTGACCAACCCGAGCGAGTTCCCCGGCGGCAAGATCGGTGAGGTCCGCGAGCCGATGGTCAAGGCGACCATCCTGGCGCCCAGCGAGTTCGTCGGCGCCGTCATGGAGCTGTGCCAGACCCGCCGCGGCGAGCTGGGCGGGATGGACTACCTCTCCGCCGAGCGCGTCGAGCTGCGCTACTCCCTGCCGCTGGCGGAGATCGTCTTCGACTTCTTCGACCAGCTGAAGTCCAAGACGCGCGGCTACGCGTCGCTCGACTACGAGCCGTCGGGCGATCAGGCCGCGGCGCTCGTCAAGGTCGACATCCTGCTCCAGGGCGAGACGGTCGACGCGTTCAGCGCGATCGTGCACAAGGACAAGGCCTACGCCTACGGCGTGATGATGGCGGGCAAGCTCAAGGAGCTCATCCCGCGCCAGCAGTTCGAGGTGCCCATCCAGGCCGCCGTCGGCGCCAGGGTGATCGCGCGGGAGACAGTCCGCGCCATGCGCAAGGACGTGCTCGCCAAGTGCTACGGCGGCGACATCTCCCGCAAGCGCAAGCTGCTGGAGAAGCAGAAGGAGGGCAAGAAGCGGATGAAGACGATCGGTCGGGTCGACGTCCCGCAGGAGGCCTTCATCGCGGCGCTGTCCACCGGCGACACCGACCCCAAGGCCAAGAAGTGAGCGACCCACGGTGAGTGACCCGGAGTGAGCGACCCCGAGTGAGCCCGGCCCTGCCCGACGGCGAGGCGGTGCCGGACGACGGCGCACTGCCGGGCTGGGTGCGCGACGCGCCGGGCCGCCCCGCGGACGCCGACGCCTTCGGCGTCTACCTGCACGTGCCGTTCTGCACGGTGCGGTGCGGGTACTGCGACTTCAACACCTACACGCCCGGCGACCTGGGCGAGGTGTCGGTCGGCTCGTCCGCGGCCTCGTACGCCCGGACCGCGCTGCGCGAGATCGACCTCGCCGCGCGCGTGCTCGACGACGCGGGGCGCGGCGGCCGCCCCGTGAGCACCGTCTTCGTCGGCGGTGGGACCCCCACGGTGCTGCCGGTCGCGGACCTCGCGCTGCTGCTCGACGCGATCCGCTCCACCTGGGGCCTGGCCCCCGGCGCCGAGGTGACCACCGAGGCCAACCCCGACTCCGTGACGCCCGCATCGCTCGAGGGGCTCGCGGCCGCCGGGTTCACGCGCGTGTCCTTCGGCATGCAGTCCGCCGTGCCGCACGTCCTGGCGACGCTGGACCGCACGCACGACCCGGCACGCATCCCGGACGTCGTGCGCTGGGCGCGCCAGGCCGGGCTGGCCGTGTCGCTCGACCTCATCTACGGCACGCCGGGGGAGTCCCTCGCGGACTGGCGGACGTCCCTCGACGCGGTCCTCGCGTGCGGCGTCGACCATGTCTCGGCGTACGCGCTCGTGGTCGAGGAGGGCACCCGGATGGCCGGGCAGGTGCGCCGCGGCGAGCTGCCGGCCCCGGACCCCGACGACCAGGCCACGCGCTACGAGCTGGCGGACGAGGTGCTCTCGGCGGCGGGGCTGGCCTGGTACGAGATCAGCAACTGGTCGCGCACGCCGGACGCCGCGTGCCGGCACAACGTCGCCTACTGGCGGGGCACGGACTGGTGGGGGATCGGCCCTGGGGCGCACTCGCACGTCGGCGCCGGGGACCGCGCCGTGCGCTGGTGGAACGTCAAGCACCCGCGTGCCTACGCGGACCGGCTGGGGCGCGGCCGCACGCCGGCGGCTGGGCGCGAGCTGCTCACCGCCGCCGATGTCGCCCTGGAGCGGGTGCTGCTCGGCTCGCGACTGAGCGAGGGCCTCCCGCTGGACTGGCTGACCGCCGCCGGCCGCACCGCCGTCGCGGGCCTGGTCGCCGACGGCCTGCTCGACGGCCGCGCGGCGATCGCGGGCCGCGCCGTCCTCACCCTGCGCGGCCGCCTCCTCGCCGACACGGTCACCCGCACCCTCACCCCCTGAGCACCGCCCCGTTCGTCGAGGGGGGCGTCCGGTGCGCACCGCTCGTGCGGAGCGGTCGGTCCTCGTGCGGAGCGGTGGGTCCTCGTGCGGAGCGGTCGGTCCTCGTGCGGAGCGTTCCGTCGCGACACGCCCGGCGCGTTGCGACGCGACGCTCCGCACCACGAGGCGGGAGGGGGGAGGGGGGAGGGATGAGGCGGGCCGGGGCTCGGGGACGCAGAGAGGGCCGGTGACCTGGTGGTCACCGGCCCTCGCCGCCGAGCTCAGCGCGTCACTTGATGAGGCGCCAGTTGAGCGGGTAGCGGTACGCCTCGCCCTTGTTCGTGGCGATCGCCGCCAGGATCATGAACACGGGCGCGACGAGGAGCGCGAGGAACAGGATGCTGCCGATGCCGAGCGTCACGATCGAGACGATCGTCAGCGCGATGCTGATGATCACGATGAGGATCTGGAAGTTCAGCGCCTCGGTCGCCTGCTCGCGGACGAACTGGCCGCGGTCCCGGTAGATCGCCCAGATGGCGACGGTCGCGATGATCGAGAGGAACCCGCTCAGGTGGGCGAGCATCGCCCAGGTGCGCTGCTCCGAGTCGCTCAGCGGTGCGCCGACGGCAGGGGCGCCGTAGGCCGGGGCGGGCGGGGGCGCGTAGCCACCGGCGGGCGGCGGTGCGTAGGCCGGAGCCGGCGGTGCGACCGGCGGTGCGACCGGCGGTGCGACGGGCGGCGGCGCAGCCTCGTAGCCCGAGGGCGCGGGCGGGACGGGGGGCGGCACCGAGCCGGGGACCTGGGGCTCGTCGGGGGTGGTGGTCATGTCATTTCACCAGCGCAATCGTGAAGGGGTAGGTGTGGGCCTGGCCGCGGTTGACGGCCTGGTAACCCTGGACGGAGAAGACGAGGGACACGACCCAGATCGCCAGCTGGCCGATCGAGGCGATGAACCCGGCGAGGAACAGCAGGTCGAGGATGCTCAGCGCGACCCAGGCGATCGTCAGCATGATCTGGAAGTTCAGCGCCTTCTTGGCCTCCTGGCCGACGAACGCGTTCTGGTCCTTCTTCATGAGCCAGATGACCAGGGACGGGATCGGGCCGAGGATGCCACCGAGGTGGGCGAAGCCCGCCCACTGGCGGACCTCGGCGTCGGACATCGGGCCGGGCTGGGCCCCGGGGGCCCCGGGGGGAGGTGTCGGGTTGGACAAGTCGATGCCCTTTCTTCTGGGCCGGCCGAGGTACGACGTCGACCGGTGGACAGCCGGAGCAGACGCTCCGACCGTCGGTGCGCTCCAACCCTAGCGAAATGGGTCACCCCGCGCGGGGAGGTGGCGCCGTGACGAAGTCGATGAGCTCCTCCATCCGGCCGAGCAGGCTCGGCTCGAGGTCGCGGTAGTCGCGCACGGAGGCGAGGATCCGCACCCAGCCCCGTGCGACGTCGGCCTGCTCGGCGTGCGGCCAGCCCAGGGATGCCAGCACGCCGAGCTTCCACGACGTGCCCCGCTCGATGACGGGCCACCGCTCGAGGCCGAGCCGCTCGGGCCGGACCGCCTGCCACACGTCGACGTAGGGGTGCCCCAGCACGAGGACGGTGCCGGCGGGTGCGGAGCGCACGGCCTGCTCGGCGATCCGGGTCTCCTTGCTCCCCGCCACGAGGTGGTCGACGAGCACGCCGAGGCGACGCCCCTGCCCGGGGGCGAAGCGCGCGATCTCGGCAGCGAGGTCGTCGACCCCGTCGAGCATCTCGACGACGACGCCCTCGACGCGGAGGTCGTCGCCCCAGACCTTCTCGACGAGCTCGGCGTCGTGCTTTCCCTCGACCCAGATCCGGCTGCCCCTGGCCACGCGGGCGCGGGCGCCGACGACGGCCCGTGACCCTGAGGCCGTGCGCGTGGGTGCGGCGGGGGCCGCGGGTCCGGCCGGCGCCACGAGCTCGACCGGGCGCCCGTCGACCCAGAACCCGTGCCCCAGGGGGAAGGTCCTGCGCCGGCCCCTGCGGTCCTCGAGCACGACGACGTGCAGGCCGCCGGACTTCTCGACGCGCAGCACGGCGCCCACCCAGCCCGAGACCACCTCCTCGACGACGAGCCCCACCTCCGCGGCCTGGCGCGTCGTCGAGCCTCGCCCGCCGCGCGCGGTGAGGTCGGCCCGGCCGGGCCGCTGCGGGGCGGCCAGCACGTCGTGGCCGTACCGGTCCGTCACGATGGGTCTCCTCGGTGGTGCGGGGTGGGGCGGGTCGGGCCCGATCATCGCACCGGGCAGGGCGCCCCTCCGGCGGCCCCGCCGGGCGCGTCGTAGGATTGGCACTCGTCGGTGGCGAGTGCCACCGCCCGGGCCCGGCCCGGTGCGTGTGCGGGAGGTGCGATGAGCGACGACCGTCGGCTCGACGTGCTGCGCGCGATCGTCCAGGACTACGTGCTCACCCACGAGCCCGTGGGCTCGCGGGTGCTCGTGGAGCGCCACGCGCTCGGCGTGTCGCCGGCGACCATCCGCAACGACATGGCGGCGCTCGAGGACGCGGGCTACATCGCCCAGCCGCACACGTCGGCCGGACGCGTGCCGACGGACAAGGGCTACCGGCTGTTCGTCGACCGGCTGGCCGAGGTCAAGCCGCTGTCCGCACCCGAGCGCCGCGCGATCGGCACCTTCCTCGACGAGGCCGTCGACCTGGACGACGTGGTGGACCGCTCCGTCCGGCTGCTCGCGCACCTGACCCAGCAGGTCGCCGTGGTGCAGTACCCGTCGCTGCGCCGCTCCGCGCTGCGCCACCTCGAGCTCGTCCCGCTCGGCGAGCGGCGCCTGCTCGTCGTCATCATCACGGACACGGGGCGGGTGGAGCAGCGCACGGTCGAGCTGGACGCCCCGCTGGCGGACCACGTGGTGCCGGAGCTGCGCGCCCGGCTCAACGTCACCGCCGTCGGCCGGCGCCTCGTCGACCTCGCTGCACCGCTCGAGCAGATGGTCGAGGCGTTCGAGCCGCCGGACCGGCCGCTCGTGCGGCACGTCGTCCGCGTCGTGGAGGACACGCTCGCCGAGTCCATCGAGGAGCGCATCGTCATGGCCGGGACGGCCAACCTCGCGCGCGCCGGCACCGACTTCCCCGGCACCATCCGGCCCGTCCTCGAGGCGCTCGAGGAGCAGGTGACGCTGCTGCGGCTGCTCACGGAGATGGCCGAGGACCAGGCCGCAGTGTCGGTGCGGATCGGCCGCGAGAACCAGCACGCCGGCCTGTCCGAGACCTCGATCGTGGCCACGGGCTACGGGGCGGACGGTGAGGCCGTGGCCCGGATCGGCTCGTTGGGACCGACGCGCATGGACTACGCCGGGACGATCGCCTCCGTGCGCGCCGTGGCACGCTACCTGTCCAGGATCCTCGCCGGATGACGCCGGCCACGACCCGTCCGGCGCCGGCCCCCCGGGGGCCAGCCGACGTCCGCCCAGAGAGGGACCAGTGAGCAACAACTACTACGAGGTCCTCGGCGTCGCGCGGGACGCGACCCAGGACCAGATCAAGAAGGCCTACCGCAGGCTGGCGCGTGAGCTGCACCCCGACGTCGCCACCGGCGAGGGGTCGGAGGACAAGTTCAAGGACGTCTCGCGCGCCTACGAGGTGCTGTCCAACCCCGAGAAGCGCCAGATGTACGACCGCGGCGTGGACCCGACGGCCCCCGGCGGGGGCAACGCCGGCTACGGCGCGGGGTTCGGCTTCCAGGACATCTTCGAGACGTTCTTCGGCGCCACCCAGGGCGCCTCGGCCCAGCGCGGCCCGCTGCCGCGCGCCCGGCGCGGCCAGGACGCTCTCGTCCGGCTCGAGATCGACCTCGCCGAGGCCGCGTTCGGCGCGCGCCGCGAGATCCCCGTCGACACGGCGGTGCTGTGCGGCACCTGCCAGGGCTCGTGCTGCCGCCCGGGGACCACGCCGCGATCGTGCGAGGTGTGCGGTGGGCGCGGTGTCGTCCAGCGCGTGGCCCGCTCGTTCCTCGGCCAGGTGATGACCTCGAGCCCGTGCGCCGCATGCCACGGCTTCGGCACCGTGATCCCGGACCCGTGCCCGGAGTGCTCGGGTGAGGGGCGGGTGCGCAGCCGTCGCACGCTCACGGTGGACGTGCCGGCCGGCGTCGAGACGGGCACCCGGATCCGGCTCACCGGCCAGGGCGAGGTGGGCCCGGCGGGCGGCCCGGCCGGCGACGTCTACCTCGAGGTGCGGGAGCGCCAGCACGACGTCTTCGTGCGGCGCGGAGACGACCTGCACTGCACGCTCGAGATCCCCATGACCGCCGCCGCGCTCGGCACGCTCGTCGAGCTGGAGACGCTCGACGGCGTGCGCCAGGTCGACGTGCGCCCCGGCACCCAGCCCGGCGAGGTGCTCGTCGAGCGCGGGCTGGGCGTCGGCCACCTGCACGTCGGCGGTCGCGGCGACCTGCACGTCCACGTCGACGTCCAGGTGCCCACGACGCTCGACGAGGAGCAGCAGGCGCTGCTGCGCGAGCTCGCGGCCCTGCGCGGCGAGGAGCGCCCGGCCTCGCGCCTCGCCCCGGCCCACCCGGGCGTGTTCGCGAAGCTGCGCGACAAGCTCGCCGGGCGCTGAGGGTGAGCGCACCGGTCTTCCTCGCCGAACCAGGCACGTTGGCCGGCATGGGGCCCGGCGGCAGCTACGCGCTGCAGGGGGCAGAGGCACGGCACGCCGGGGTGGTCCAGCGTCGCCGCGCCGGCGAGCGGGTGGACGTCGTCGACGGCGCCGGCGCGCGACTGACCTGCACCATCGCCGCGGTCGAGCCCGGCAGCCTGGTGCTCGACGTCCTGGAGCTGGTCACCGAGCCGGCGCCGGCCGTGCGGGTCGTGCTGGTCCAGGCGCTCGCCAAGGGGGACCGGGACGAGATGGCCGTCGAGGCCGCCACCGAGGTGGGCGTCGACGAGGTGGTGCCGTGGCAGGCGCACCGGTCGGTGGTGGTGTGGCGCGGTGAGCGTGCGGCCAAGAGCCGTGCGAGGTGGCTCGCGACCGTCCGCACCGCGGCCAAGCAGGCGCGCCGGGCGTGGGTGCCCGAGGTCGCCCACGCGGTGAGCACGGCAGATCTCGCGGCCCGGGTGCGCGACGTGGTCGCGCAGGGTGGCGCCGCGCTCGTGCTGCACGAGGCGGCGGCGGCGCCGTGGCACGACGTCGTCGTGCCGGAGGCCGCGGCGGACGGGGCGACCCGGCACGTGCTGATCGTCGTCGGGCCCGAGGGCGGGATCACGGACGACGAGGTCGCCGAGCTGAGCGCGGCCGGCGCGAGCGTCGTGCGGCTGGGTCCGCACGTGCTGCGCACGTCGACCGCCGGCCCGGTCGCGGCGGCCCTGGTCTGCGAGCGGCTGGGCCGCTGGCGCTAGCCTGGCGGCATGTCGACGTCCGCACCGCTCACCGCACCCGACTGCCTCTTCTGCCGGATCGTCGCCGGCCAGGTCCCCGCCGAGGTGGTCGCGAGCACCCCGACGCTCGTGGCGTTCCGGGACATCGCGCCCCAGGCGCCCGTGCACGTGCTCGTGGTGCCGCGCGACCACCACGCCGACGTGGCCCAGCTCGCTGCCGCCGACCCGGCGCTGCTCGCCGACCTGGCGCGGCTGGCGAACGAGATCGCCCAGGACGAGGCTGACGGTCACTTCCGGCTCATCTTCAACACGGGCTCGCACGCGGGGCAGTCGGTCTTCCACGTCCACGCGCACGTCCTGGCCGGGGCGCGCCTGGGCTGGACGCCCGCCTGAGCCCACGCCCCCGGGGACGGGCTCGCCCACGGCCGACGCGGGGCCGGCTCGGTAGGATGGCCGGATCGACCCGAGGAGAGCCCAGGCCGTCCGGCCGCACCCATGACCCAGACACCAGCGCGCCGTCCCGCTGACCGTGCGGTCCCCGTCGAGCACCGGATCGTCGTCCCCGCCCACCTGCCGGCCATCGCCCTGCTCGGCACGGGGGACGAGGTGCTGCGTGCGGTCGAGCGTGGTTTCCCCGGCGTGCACATCCACGCCCGCGGGGACGTCATCACGCTCCAGGGGCTGCCCGGTGACGTCGAGCTCGTCGCGCGCCTCATCGACGAGCTGCTCGAGGTCGCGGCGGCCGGCACGCCCCTGAGCCCCGAGGTGGTCACACGCTCCGTGCAGATGCTCAGCGCGGCGACGGTGAGCCGGCCGGCCGAGGTCCTCACCCAGAACATCCTGTCGAGCAGGGGACGGACGATCCGGCCCAAGACGGCGGGCCAGAAGGCGTACGTCGACGCGATCGACCGGAACACCATCACGTTCGGCATCGGCCCGGCCGGGACCGGCAAGACGTACCTCGCGATGGCCAAGGCCGTGCAGTCGCTCCAGGCCAAGCAGGTCAACCGGATCGTGCTCACCCGGCCGGCGGTCGAGGCCGGCGAGCGGCTG
>NZ_DAORSQ010000101.1:0-8701 GCF_035443605.1 Actinotalea sp.
TCGGAGATGTCCCGCGGGGTCGCCGAGGCCGCCACCGGCTCCGGGGAGATCGCCGCGACCATCACGGGCGTCGCCACGTCGGCGTCGTCCGCGTCCGCCGTGCTCGAGGGCCTGCAGGCCTCGACCGCGGAGCTGACGACGCTGGCGGCGGACCTGCGCACCCGGGTCGGGGCGTTCACCTACTGACGCGAGGCGCCGGACGACGCGCCGGGTGCGACGGGCCCGCCGAGGTTCGGCTGGGCCCGCCGCGGCCCGGCGTCAGCCGGTCGTGACCTCGCGCAGCCGGCCGGTCGCGACGTCGAAGACGAACCCGCGCACGGCGTCGGTGTGCGGGATCGACGTCGACGTGCGGATCCGCTCGATGGACTGGCGCACGTCGACGTCGAGGTCGTCGAACGCCTCGGCCGCCCAGCGGGGCTTGATGCCCGTGTCCGCCTGGACCTGGGCCGCCAGGGCATCGTCGGTGAAGGTGAGCATCCCGCAGTCCGTGTGGTGCACGAGCACGATCTCGTGCGTGCCGAGCAGCCGCTGGGAGATGGTCAGCGAGCGCAGCACGTCGTCGGTGACGACCCCGCCGGCGTTGCGGATGACGTGGGACTCGCCCTCGGCGATGCCCAGGGCGCGGTGGACGTCGAGCCGAGCGTCCATGCAGGCGACCACGGCGATGCGCCGGGACGGCGGCAGGGGCAGGGGGCCGGCGAACCCGGCGGCGTAGGCGGCGTTGTTCTCGAGGTACTCGTCGGTCACGGACATGGCGGTCTCCTGCAGGGTGGGGGTGGACGGCGGCGATCGATCAGCCGCGTCGACAGGACCCGTCGAACAGGTGCGCGCGACGGGTCGGCCAGAAGGCCTCCAGCTGCTCGCGTGCGCTCATGGGCAGACCCTCACCCGCGGGGGCCGGGGCCGCAACCCGGCGTCCGCGATGCGGGACCGTCAGCCGACGAGCACCACGCGCAGGTCCCGCGGGCCGTGCACGCCCTCGACCCGGACCAGCTCGATGTCGCTCGTCGCGCTGGGACCCGAGATCCAGGTCAGCGGCCGCTCGGGGTGCTCGGCGAGCAGCGCGACCGCCTGGGGCACGCTGCCGACCACCTGGTCGGCCCGCACCACGCACACGTGGCGGTCCGGCAGCAGGGTGAGCGCGCGACGGCCCTGGTCGGGGCCGGCGTCGAGCACGATGGTGCCGGTCTCGGCGATCGCGACGCGGCACGCCGTCAGCACGGCGCCCGTCGCGTCGAGCTCGGCGTGGCTCAGCGGGACCGCGTCGGCCGGCGGCCCGGTGGGGTTCGCGTCCACCGCCGGCTCGTCGACCCGCACCACGACCCCGGCCTCGGCGACCGCGCGCGCCCACGCGGCCGGCACGCCAGCAGGGACCACCACGGACCCCGCATCGGCGAGCTGCGCCGCGACCACGCGTGCGACGTCGTCCGGCGTGCAGCGCAGCACCGTGGCGCGGTAGTCCACGAGGCGGTCGGCGAGCAGGTCGACCGCAGCGGCCGACCTGCTCGGCACCGCACCCTCGCGGGCGTACGTCCTCGGCACGTCGTCGGCCGTGACGACCGGCGCCGACGGCGTCGCGGCGAGCGCCACCCGGATGCGGCGCAGCACCGTCTCGCGCGCGCTCACGGCGCGCCGCCCGGGCCGTGCGTCGGGGGCGTGGGGGGCTGGCGGTGGGTGGCCCACCAGTCGCTGAACGACTCGCGCGGCAGCGCCGGCAGGTCGCGCGTGCGCGTCCACAGCGAGCCCGGGTAGGGCGCGCGGCGCAGCCGACGGCCCCCGAGCACGCGCCCGACGACGGCGACCGCGCGGGCCGCCAGCCGCAGCCGGCGGCCGGACGACAGCACCACCGACGCACCGCCCATCGCCAGGCCGGTCGCCGTCGGCAGGTGCGCACCGCCCGCGGGGCTCACGGCCCGCTCGCGCAGGTGGACCAGCGCAGACGGGATGTCGATCTTCACGGGGCACGCCTCGTAGCACGCGCCGCACAGGGTGCTGGCGAACGGCAGGGAGCCCGTCGGGTCGTGCGGGCCCGCGCCGGGCAGGCCGCCGGGCGTGCCGAGGCCGAGCAGCTGCGGGGTGAGGATCGCGCCGATGGGGCCCGGGTAGACCGAGCCGTACGCGTGGCCGCCGGTGTGCTCGTAGACGGGGCAGACGTTGAGGCACGCCGAGCAGCGGATGCAGTGCAGCGCCTGGCGGCCGATCTCGTCAGCGAGCGCGCGCGTGCGGCCGTTGTCGAGCAGCACGAGGTGGAACTCCTGGGGGCCGTCGCCCGGGGTCACCCCCGTCCACATCGTCGTGTAGGGGTTCATCCGCTCGCCCGTCGAGGAGCGCGGCAGCAGCTGGAGGAACACCTCGAGGTCGGTGAACGTGGGCAGCACCTTCTCGATCCCCATGACGGTGATGAGGGTGCGCGGCAGGGTCAGGCACATCCGGCCGTTGCCCTCGGACTCCACGACCGCCACGGTGCCCGTCGACGCGATCGCGAGGTTGGCCCCGCTGATGGCGACCGTGGCGCGCAGGAAGCGCTCGCGCAGGTGCGCCCGCGCGGCCATCGCCAGCTCGCGCGGCTCGGCCGTGAGGTCCGTGGGCGCTCCGGTCATCGAGTCCGTGAAGATCTGGCGGATCTCGTCCCGGTTGCGGTGGATGGCCGGCACGAGGATGTGCGAGGGCATGTCCCCCGCAAGCTGCACGATGAGCTCCGCGAGGTCGGTCTCGACCGCCGTGATGCCCTGGGCCGCCAGGTGCTCGTTGAGCCCGATCTCCTGCGTGGCCATGGACTTGACCTTGACCACCTCGGTGGCGCCCGCAGCCCGGACGAGGTCGGTGACGATCCGGTTGGCCTCGGCGGCGTCCGTGGCCCAGTGGACGACGCCGCCGCGCGCGGTGACGGCGGCCTCCAGCTCGACGAGCAGGGCAGGCAGGTCGGCCATGACCTGGGCCTTGATCGCCGATCCCGCGGTGCGCAGGTCCTCCCAGTCGGGCAGCTCTGCGGTGACCGCCAACCGCTTGTCCCGGATGGTGCCCGTGGCGCGGCGCAGGTTGGCGCGCAGCTGGGCGTCGGCCAGCGTGCCGTGGGCGGCCTCGGGGAAGGTGGGGCCCCAGCGCAGCGGGTCGGTGGGGGCGGTGGCGGGCTGGGGGCGCACGCGCGGCATGCCCAGGGGGACGCTCATGCCGGCGCCCACGGGTGCTCACGCGTGCTCGCGAGGATCTCGGCGAGGTGCACGGCGTGCACGCCGGTGCCGCTGCGGCTGAGCGCACCGGAGATGTTCATGAGGCAGGACCAGTCCCCCGCGGTGACCACCTGCGCTCCGGTCGCGACGATGGACGAAGCCTTGTCCGCCACCATCGCCGAGGACGTCTCGGCGTTCTTCAGCGCGAACGTCCCGCCGAACCCGCAGCACGACTCGGCCTCGGGCAGGTCGATCAGCTCGAGGCCCTCGACGGCCCGCAGCAGCCGTGCGGGCCGGTCCCCCACGTGCAGCAGGCGCAGCGAGTGGCACGTCGGGTGGTAGGTCACCGTCCGGGGGAAGGACGCGCCGACGTCGGTGACGCCGAGCACGTCGACGAGCAGCTCGGACAGCTCGTAGGTGTGCGCCGCGACGCGCTCGGCCGCCACGGCGAGGGTCTCGTCGCCCGCGCGCCGCGCGGCGGACGCCTGCTGGTGGCGGGTGGACCCGACGCACGAGCCGGACGGCGCGACGATCGCGTCCCACGCGCCGTCGAGCACCGGGGCGAACGCCCGCACGTGGTTGCGGATGACGGGCACGGCCTGCGCGGCGTATCCCGTGTTGACGTGCATCTGCCCGCAGCAGGCCTGCCCGGCGGGCACGTCCACCTCGTGCCCCAGCCGCTCGAGCAGCCGCACCGTGGCGATCGCGGCCTGCGGGAAGGCAGTCTCGACCAGGCACGTCGCGAAGACGGCGATGCGCACGGGCGTCCTCCCAGGTCGACGGTGACGGCGGAGCTCAGACGACGGTAACCGGTGACCCGGCTCCCGCGGTGCCCCGGGGGGAGCGCAGAGCCGCGCTCCCCCCGGGATGGTCCATCAGACCCAGGGCGAGTCGATCTCGAACTCGTCCGCGACGGACTTGATCTCGGCCTTGGTCAGGCCCTCGGCCCGCCCGCCGGCGACGATGTCCATGTACTCGTACTTGGCGCCCGTCTCGGCGTACTCGATCCGGTCGACCGCGCGGGTCACCGACAGGTCGGAGCGCGACATGACGCCGTGCTTCGACCAGACCGTGATCTCCGAGGTGCGCAGGCCCTCGACGTTGGCGTCCATCATCCCGGCCGAGCCGGGCACGAGGAACGGCAGCACGACGACGCCCTGAGAGAGCGCGACGATGCTCTCCGGCTCCCAGCGCAGGATCTTGCCGTTCATCGCCGCCGTGTCCCGGTAGGCGGGGATGTGCGACAGGTAGGTGAGGTACGGCGGCTGCGCGTGCACGACGGCCTGGAAGTCCACCCCGCGGCGGGCCACCTGGTCCTGGTGCACCCCGAGGTGGGAGTTGAACTCGCTGGTGAGCTTCTCGAAGAGGCGGCGCGGCGAGGTGTAGAGGGTCGCGGTCAGGCCGCCCTCGTGGATCCGCAGGGCGCCGACGTTCGCCAGCGGGTCCTCGTGGATCTGGCGCAGGCGGCGGCCGGAGCCGGTGACGAGCAGGCTCTTGCCGGCCAGGGCCGGGGCGGGCAGCGGCAGCGCGATCTCGGACTCGATGGGGAACCGGCGGCGCAGCTCGATGTCCCAGCCGATGTAGACCGAGATGTTGCCCGCGCCGGCCTCCGAGGCGTCGATCTCGCTGATCCGGGTGCCGCCGGCGCCCATGGAGGTGAGCAGCTCGTCCAGCTCGGGGAAGGGCTCGTGAAGGGGCATGGTCGGACTTTCTCCTTGGGTGGGGTGGCTCAGGGCCACAGGATGCGCTCGGCCGCGTCCCACGCGGCCTTGCTGCCGGTGGGTTCCCACCGGGTCAGGTCGGACGAGGCCACGACGACCTCGCGGATGGCGGGCAGCCCGCCGGGCAGGGCTCCGGTGGCCCAGGCCTGGACCAGCAGGTTGCCCATCGCGGTGCCCTCGACGGGCCCGGCGACCACCGGCAGGCCGGTGGCGTCGGCCGTCAGCCGGCACAGCAGCGTGTTGCGCGAGCCCCCGCCGACGACGTGCACCACGTCGACCGTGCGGCCGGACAGCGCCGAGGCCTGGCGGATCGCCCGCCGGTAGCCCAGCGCGAGCGAGTCGAGGATGGCGCGCACGGTGGTCGCCTCGTCCGGCGGGGGCCGCTGGCCGGTGCGCCGCGCGGCCGCGGCGATCCGGCTGGGCATGTCCCCCGGCGGGGTGAAGGCAGGGTCGTCGACGTCGACCACGCAGGCCAGCGACGGCGCGTGCTCGGCCGCCTCGAGCAGCTCGGCGAGGTGGTGCGGGCGGCCCTGCGCCGCCCAGGCGCGCATCGACTCCGAGAGCAGCCACAGCCCGGCGACGTTGCGCAGGTAGCGCACCGTGCCGTCGACGCCCAGCTCGTTGGTGAAGTTGGCCGCGCGGCTCGCCTCGGTGAGCACCGGGGCGTCGAGCTCGACGCCGACGAGCGACCACGTGCCAGAGGAGATGTACGCCGCACGGGACGGGTCCATCGGCACGGCCGCGACGGCAGAGGCCGTGTCGTGCGAGCCCACCGCGACGAGCTCCGCGCCGCCCAGCCCCAGCTCGGCCGCCAGGTCGGGGCGCAGCGGGCCGAGCACCCGGCCCGGCGCGACGACGGGTGCCAGCAGCGCGCCGACGTCGGCCCCCGTCGCGTCCCGCAGCGCCGCGAGCGCCCGCTCGCTCCAGCCGCCGGTCGCGGCGTCGAGCAGCCCGGTGGTCGAGGCGTTGGTCAGCTCGGTGACCTCCACGCCGCTGAGCCAGTAGCCCAGGAGGTCGGGAACGAGCAGCATCCGGCGGGCGGCGGCGAGCTGCGCCGTCCCGGCCGCCGCACCCAGCTGGAAGATCGTGTTGAAGGGCTGCACCTGCACGCCCGTGAGCGCGTAGTGCTCGGCAGCCGGCATCCGCTCGAAGACCCGCTCGGGCACGCCCGCCGTGCGCTCGTCGCGGTAGTGCACCGGGTTGCCGAGCAGGGCGCCGTCCGCGTCGAGCAGCCCGTGGTCCACGGCCCACGTGTCGACGCCCACGGACCGCACGGGTCCGTGCTCGTGCCCGGCGACCCGGAGCCCCTCGAGCACGCCGCGCCACAGCCGCAGCACGTCCCAGTGCAGCGTGCCGGCCGCCCCGCCCTGCGTCGCACCGTCGGCCGCCGACGGCCCGGCCGGCACGCGCACGGGAACGTTGGCGAAGCGGGACGCCTCGACCGTCTCGAGGCGCCCGGCGGCCAGGTGCCCCACGAGCACGCGCCCGCTGGAGGCACCGAGGTCGACGGCGGCGTAGGTGCTCATCGCAGGAAGGCCGCCGCGACGCCGGAGTCCACGGGCACGTGCAGTCCGGTGGTCTGGCCCAGGTCCGGCCCCACGAGCGCGAACGCCGCCGCGGCGACGTGCTCGGGCAGCACCTCGTGGCCCAGCAGGGTCCGCTTGGCGTAGTAGGCGCCCAGGTCGGCCTCGGCCACGCCGTAGACCGCGGCCCGCTGGGCGCCCCAGCCGGCGGCGAAGATGCCGGAGCCGCGGACGACGCCGTCGGGGTTGATCCCGTTGACCCGGATGCCGTGCGGGCCCAGCTCGGCCGCGAGCAGGCGCACCTGGTGCGCCTGGTCGGCCTTGGTCGCCGAGTACGCGATGTTGTTGGGCCCGGCGAACACCGAGTTCTTCGAGGAGATGTAGAGGATGTCCCCGCCCATCGCCTGGGCGAGCATGACGCGCGCGGCCTCGCGGGACACGAGGAACGAGCCCTTGGCCATGACGTCGTGCTGCAGGTCCCAGTCCCGCTCGGTGGTCTCGAGCAGCGGCTTGGAGATCGACAGCCCGGCGTTGTTGACGACGAGGTCCACGCCACCGAAGACCAGCGAGCACTCGGCGAGCATCGCGGCGACCTCGGCCTCGCTGGACACGTCCGCACGCACGGCGACGGCGACGTCGGGCCCGCCGAGCTCGGCCGCGACCGCCTGCGCCGTGGCCAGGTCGAGGTCCGCCACGACGACGCACGCGCCCTCTGCGGCCAGCCGCACCGCGATCGCGCGGCCGATCCCCGAGCCGGCGCCCGTGACGAGCGCGACGCGCGAGGCCAGCGGCTTGGCCTTCGGCAGCCGCGCGAGCTTGGCCTCCTCGAGCGCCCAGTACTCGATCCGGAACTTCTCGGCCTCGTCGATCGGCGCGTAGGTGCTCATCGCCTCGGCGCCGTGCATGACGTTGATCGCGTTGACGTAGAACTCGCCGGCCACGCGGGCGGTCTGCTGGGTGGCCCCGAAGGAGAACATGCCGACGCCCGGGACGAGCACGATCGCCGGGTCGGCGCCGCGCATGGCGGGGCTGTCGGCGAGCGCGTGCCGCGCGTAGTAGGCGGCGTACTCCGCGCGGTAGGCCGCGTGCAGCTCGCGCAGGCGCACGACGACGTCCTCGACGGGCGCGTCGGCCGGCAGGTCCACGACGAGCGGGCGGACCTTGGTGCGCAGGAAGTGGTCGGGGCACGACGTGCCCAGCGCGCCGAGCTCCGCGAGCCGCTCGCGGCCGAGGAAGTCGAGCACTGCGTCGGAGTCGGTGAGGTGGCCCACCTGCGGACGGTCTGTGCTGGCCAGCCCACGGATGACCGGGGCGAGGGCGGCCGCCCTGGCGCGACGCTCGGTGGCCGGCAGGGCGGCGAAGCCCGGCCGGACGGCGCCGAACGGGTGGCGGCCCTGCGCGGCCAGCGCCGCCACACGCGCGGCGATGTGCCCCTCGGCGGTGCGGATGATCTCGAGCGAGCGCGCCTCGGCCGCCTCGGAGGTGTCCCCCCACGCGGTGATGCCGTGCCCGCCGAGGATCGCGCCGATCGCCTGGGGGTTGTCCCGGGCGATCGCGGCGATGTCCAGGCCCAGCTGGAAGCCGGGACGGCGCCACGGCACCCAGGCCACGCGGTCGCCGAACACCTCGCGGGTCAGCGCCTCGCCATCGGCCGCCGTGGCGAAGGCGATGCCGGAGTCCGGGTGCAGGTGGTCGACGTGCGCCGCATCCACCAGGGCGTGCATCGCGGTGTCGATGCTCGGCGCCGCCCCGCCCTTGCCGTGCAGGCAGTAGTCGAACGCCGCGACCATCTCGTCCTCGCGGTCCACCCCCGGGTAGACGCCCACGAGGGCCCGGACGCGGTCCAGCCGCAGCACGGCCAGGCCGGTCTCGGTGAGCGTGCCCAGGTCACCCCCGGATCCCTTGACCCAGAGCAGGTCGACCTGCTCCCCGGTGACCGGGTCCGTGTCCGTGCCCTTGGCCGACGTGTTGCCGCCGGCGTAGTTGGTGGTCCGCGGGTCGGCGCCCAGGCGCCGGGAGCGGTCGATGAGCTGGGTGGCAGTCGCGTGCGTCATCCGGCTCGTCCTCTCGTCTGGAAGGGGTGGGTGGGACGGGGTGGTGCGGTCGGGTGGTGCGATCAGGTGGTGCGGTCGGTGCGGTCGGATGGTGCGGTCAGGCGCCCCAGCCGGACTGGGTGCCCCCCACGCGCTCCGCGGCGATCGTCGCCAGGTAGCCGCTCGCGGCGAAGGCAGCCATGGGGTCGGCCGGCAGGCCGCGCTCGGCGCGCCACTGCGCCAGCAGCGGGCGC
>NZ_DAORSQ010000102.1:0-8689 GCF_035443605.1 Actinotalea sp.
CGGGGCCCGTGTCGGCCGCGCGGCGACCCCAGGCCGTCAGCGCGGTCAGGGCGCCGGCCGCAAGGAGCACGACGACGCCCAGCACGGCCAGGACCCCGCCGATGACGATGCCCCACGGCTCGTGGATCCCGTCCGCCGGGTCCGGGGTCTGGGCGCCGGCGACCACGGCGATCGCGACGCCGCCGACCACGGCGACGACCCCAGCGACCAGGCCGACGACGTGGACGACGAGCAGGACCGTCGACCAGGGGCGGTGCCGCGCGCGGGGGCCGCCGTCGGTGAGGCCCGACTCGTGCCGCACCCCGTCACGCGGGGTCGCCGGTGCGGCGGGCCCGTCGAGCCGGCCCTGCTGGGCACCCTGCCAGTTCGCCACGCGACCCCCTCGATCGACCATGACCGACGCTACCCGGTGCGCGAGCCTCCCCGGGCCGGGCGAGGAGTCGCCGCGGCCCTACGCCGACGGCCTGGTGGCCGCGCCGTCGAGCCAGAGGGTGTCGCTGGCGTCTCGGTGCACGCCGTCGGTCCCGACATGGGTGGTGCTGATCCGCGGCCCCTTCGTCAGCACGTGCCACAACGCCATGGCGTGCCCGCGGCCGACGCCGTAGTCCTCCTTGAGCCAGTCGACCACCTGGCCGGCCGTGGTCCCGGGAGCGTCGAAGCCCCGCTCCTGGGCGACCGCGAGCAGCTCGCGCGGCGTGAGCCCGGTCTTCTTCTCGAGGGTGTCGAGGTAGGCCTGGAACGACATCGTCCACCTTCGTCCGAATGGTGCGGGTGCGGTGCTGCTCAACCTATCCGGGGCTCGTCCGCGTCCACCACAGCCCGGACGAACCGGACCAGGTTGACCAGCACCCCGAGAGCCGAGCCGACTACGCCCACCCACAGGACCACCCGGACCAGCGTCGCCCAGGGGAGTCCGCCGTCGTCGAACGCGAACGGGAAGGCGGTGAGGACCCGAAGTGCTGCGGCCAGGCCTGCCGCGGCGGTCGCCGCTTCCCCGAGGGCGCGTAGCCAGCGTGGGTCCACGACCACCCACACGAGGTTCACCGCAACGGACACGAGGAGCTGGCCCGTGACCCAGGGCAGCACCAGGGCGGTCTCCGCGGTGAGGAACGGCACCGCGCGCCACCCGGGCTCGCCGTGGACGAGTGCGATCAGGGCGACGTTGACGGCGATCGCCACCAGGTAGCCGAACCGCCGGGCGCCGGGCGACGGTCGGCCGGCGGGGGAACGCGGCCCGGCACGTCCCCCGGAGACGGCAGGGCTGGGGGTGTGCGCGGTGACCATCGTCCGACCCTTCGACGATCCCACGCTAGCGCGGGTGGCGGAGCCGACGCGGGGCGACGTCGACCGGTCGACGTCCCCGACCCTCAGCGGAGGCTCGGCCAGCGCGTGCGCGCCCACTCCTGCCACGACGCTCCGAACGGCGGCTCGTCGAGGTGCGCGCCGGCGAGCTCGTCGTGCGTCGGCACCTCGAGCTGGGTGCGCCATCGCTCCAGGTCAGCTGGCGAGATCGGGAACGTCGCACGCGGGTCGGCCGCTGCGCGTTCAGCGATGCGTCGGGACTGGGCCGCCTCATCGACGTCGAGGTAGCGCACCACGACGCGGGCGCCTGCGGCATGTCCGAGCGCCCGTAGCGCAGTGCGCTCGTCGCGGGACCAGAGCCCGAAGTCCAGGACGACGTTCGTGCCGAGCTGCAGGGTTCGCACCGCGACGGCGATGAGCAGGCCTTCGAGCAGGTCCCGGCGTCCGTCGGCATCGGACTCTCCGAAGAGGGGGGTCATCCACTCGTCGGGCGACAGCCTCAGTGCGCGGTGGGTGCTCTCGATCTCCCCGGCGACAGTCGACTTGCCCGCGGCCGGCAGCCCGACCATGAGGAAGAGCAGGGGTGGTGAGGTCACCAGCCCATGATCCCTGTGCTGTCGCAGGCGCGCGGCCCGCCGCGCGCAACCGGGCCGAGCCGTCCCTCCTGGGTCATGCCTCCGCGGCGAGCGGCAGCGAACGGACGCTGGAGAAGCTCCGACCCTGCCCGTCGACCGGGTCCGTGAACGCGATCTCGGCGGCGAGCAGCTGGAGGGGCCGGCGGAAGTCGTCGACGGCGACGTCGCGCACGGCGGGGTACAGCGGGTCGTCGACGATGGGGATGCCGAGCCCGAGCAGGTGCAGGCGGAGCTGGTGCGTGCGGCCCGTGCGGGGTATCAACCGGTAGACCCCGGCGCCGTCCACCTCGCGCTCGAGCTCGACGCGCGTCTCGGCATTGGCGGGCGCACCGGGCACGACCTCGGCGCACCAGGTGCCGCGCTCCTTGCGGATGTGGTTTCGGACGACGGTCGGCAGCTCGAGGTCGGCACGCAGCGGTGCGAGCGCCCGGTACGTCTTGTCGACCGCGCGCCGCTCGAACGCCGTCTGGTACGCACCCCGCCACCGGCGTTCGGTCGCGAGCATCAGCAGGCCGGACGTGACCCGGTCGAGGCGGTGCAGCGGCGACAGCTCCGGGAGCCCCAGGTCGGCGCGCAGCCGGACGACGACGCTCTGCATCACGTGCCCGCCGCGCGGGATCGTGGCGAGGAACGGCGGCTTGTCGACGACGACGAGGCGCTCGTCCCGGTGCACCACATGGATCCGACCCGGCACCTCCGGCTCGTCGCGCAGGTCGCGGTGGAACCACACGAAGCGGTGCGGCACATAGGGGTCCGCCTCACGCACGGCGCGGCCGCCCTCGTCGACGAAGCGCTCCTGCACCAGCATCCCCGGCACGTCGACGTGCTCCGGCAGGCGGTGCCGCAGCCACGCGCCCATCGTCGGCCACGGGTCGGGGCCCTCGCGATCGCGGTCGGGCGTGCGGAGCCGGGCTGCGTCGAGGCCGTGGCGTGCCGGGAGCGGTGAGCGGGGGGGCACCCGTCGATGGTACGAGGCAGGTCCGGGGGAGCCGCGCGACGGGCCTGCGCACCACGCCCGTCTGCGTCGTGCCCCGCACGAATGCTCTTGACAGGTATTATTGTCAATGGCAGGGTGGCGCCATGCACGACGTCGAGGTCATCGAGAACGCGGGGGCCGCCGCCGCCGCGCTGGATCCGGTCCGGGCCCGGCTGCTCGGCGAGCTGGCCGTCCCGGCGTCCGCCGCCGGGCTCGCCGCCCGGGTCGGCATCGCGCGCCAGAAGGTCAACTACCACCTCAAGGCGCTCGAGGCGCACGGCCTGGTGGAGCTGTCCGAGGAGCGCCGGCACGGGGGCATCACCGAGCGGGTGCTGCAGGCGTCGGCGGCGTCGTACGTCGTGTCGCCGGCGGCCGTCAGCGCGTCGGCTGCCGACCCGGATGCCAACGCTGACCATCTGTCGGCTGGCTACCTCGTCGCGCTGGCCGGCCGGCTGGTGCGCGAGGTCGGCGTCCTGGCACGTCGGGCCGACGCGTCCGGCACGCGCCTGCCGACGCTGACCATCGACACGCAGATCGGCTTCCGGTCGGCGGCAGACCGGGCTGCCTTCGCGGACGACCTGACCGCCGCGGTGCTCGACCTGGCCGCCCGCTACCACCACGACGACGGGCGCCCGCACCGGCTCGTCGTGGCCGCCCACCCGCGACCTGAGGAGAAGTCATGAGCACCACCCCGGACGTCCCGTACCGCCTCGAGTTCAGCGTCGAGGTCCCCGGCACCCCCGAGCAGGTCTGGCACGCCGTCGCCACCGCCACGGGCATGAGCGCCTGGTTCCTGCCGACCGAGATGGAGGAGCGCGAGGGCGGCGCTCTGCACTTCACGATGGGCCCCGAGATGGGCTCGGACGGCCACGTCACCGCCTGGGAGCCGCCGCGGCGCATCGTCTACGAGGAGGACTGGGCCGCCCTCATGGGCAAGGACCCGGACGCGCTCAGCCCGATGACCTCGGAGTTCGTCGTCGAGGCGCGGTCCGGCGGCACCTGCGTCGTGCGCGTCACGACCAGCGGCTTCGGGAGAGGAGAGGCCTGGGAGCAGGAGTTCTGGGACGACATGGGCCCGCAGTGGATGCCGTTCTTCGACAACCTGCGCCTCTACCTCACGCACTTCCCCGGCCAGGAGGTCACCCAGCTCGAGGTCTCCGCCTGCCACCCCGTCGGCGCGGACGTCCTCTGGTCCGCCCTGCACGACGCCCTCGGCCTGGGCGACGAGGGCGAAAGGGTCGAGGTGCGCGGCGCAACCGGGGTTGTCGAGCGGGTCGGTGAACGCACGACACTGATCCGGCTCGTCGCGCCCGTGCCCGGGATGCTCAGCGTCTACGCGTACGGCGAGGTCGGCGGCGCGGCGACCGCGGGCGTGCGGGCGTACCTGTTCTCCGCCGCGGCAGCGGACTACGTGCGGCGTGAGGAGCCGGCCTGGCTGGCCGTGCTGCAGGGGCTCTCCGTCCCGGGCTGATCCGCTGCGCGGCCGTCCGTCGTCGCCGCGTCCCACGGCGCGAGCGCCCGCTGGTCGAAGCCCTTCACGATCAGCCATCCGGCCAGGAAGAGCTCGTTGACGGCGATCGGGACCACCAGCAGGACAGCTGGTCCGCCCGCGGCCACGTCGGCGTCCATGAGGTTGAAGGCCGCGAGCAGCGCCACGGCGACCAGACCCCAGACCGCGATGTAGCGGGGGACCAGCCGGGTGCGGTACAGCAGGACGTACAGCAGCACGGCACCGGTGACGTAGGGCATGACATGGAGGGTCAGGGCCCACGTGCTCTGCCCGACGGCGACCGACTGGGCGGCCTGGAAGGCATCCCCGCCCGGTGAGCCGGCCGCGACGTACACCTCGCTCAGGGTGATCAAGGACGCGGCGCTGACACCAGCGACGAGGTATGCGGCCCCCTCGAGCACCCGCATGGCCACGTAGCAGTGTGCCAGCGCTTCGCCGCCGCGCCTCAGGTACGGGAGCAGCACCACGGCGAAGCCGGTGCAGGCGGCGATGTTGCAGAACTCCAGCAGCAGACCGGCGAGCAGCTGGCCGCTCTCGGTGTGGAGGGTGGCGAGGTCGTGACCGACGTCGCGCAGGGGCGCGACGAGCACCGTGCCGACGAGGAAGCTCACCCAGCTGATGAGGTAGAGGATGCCCGCCGCGCGGGCGGCAGACCGGGCGGACTGCCTGCGCGTGGCCTCGAACGCTGGCGCACTCTGGTGGGACATCTGAGTCTCCTTCACCGCGAGGGAACGGCGGCCGCGGGCGCGGTCCCAGCACCCACCGTGGGCGGTCTCGCTGTGCTCGTGGTGTGCTCGTGGTGTGCCGCCGGTGGCTGCTACGGTCGGGCTGGGCGTTGGGCCCTCGTCCGACGGACATCGTGGTCCGAGGGTGCTCGTCGCCGAGGCGTCGGGAGCCGCGCAGTGGTGCACATCCGTCTGTTCGGAGGCGTCAGCGCCACCGCCGAGGATGGCGAGCCCCTGGCCGTGGGCTCGGCGAAGTCCCAGACTTTGCTCGCCGCCCTCGCCCTGTCGGTCGGATCCGTGGTCCCGGTGACGCACCTGGTCGACCTCGTGTGGGACGACCAGCCCCCGCCATCGGCACAGAAGGCGCTCCAGTGGCATGTGGCGCGGCTGCGCCGAACCCTCGGCGAGGGGGTCATCCTCCGCGTGGGTGCGGCCTACCAGCTGGCGGTGCCGCCGGACGCCGTCGACGTCAGCCGCTTCGAGCGGCACCTTGCCGCAGGTGATGTCGGTGCCGCGCTGCAGGAGTGGACGGGTGTTCCGCTCGCCGGGCTCGAGGCTCCCGGCCTGGCTGCCGTGGTGGACGGGTTGACCGAGCGGCACCTGAACGCCCTCGAGGTGGACCTCGAGCGGCGCCTCGAGACCGACGCGCACGAGGTCATCGGCCAGCTGACCGAGCTGCGGGCGCGCTACCCCTTCCGGGAGGGCCTGTCGGCGCTGCTGATGACGGCTCTGTACCGGGTCGGACGCCAGGCGGATGCGCTCGCCACGTTCCAGCTGACCCGCCGCGACCTCGACGAGGAGCTGGGCGTGGCACCCGGACCACGGCTGCGCGAGCTCCAGCTGATGGTCCTCGGCCAGGATGATCAGCTGCGGGCGGCGCGGCCGGCGACGATGCGGGCGGTCCTGGAGCGGGAGGAGGGGGAGCACCAGGGTCTGCGGACCGAGGACAGTCGCTGGGGCAACCTTCCCCTGCGGATGGGGCGCCTCTTCGGTCGCGACGGGGATGTCGCAGCCGTCGCCGACGCCCTCGCGCAGTCGCCGGTCGTCACGTTGGTCGGCACCGGCGGGATCGGCAAGACGCGGCTCGCGCTGGCTGCCGCCGCCGTGGTGGCGGGCCGCCGCGACTGTGGCGCCTGGGTCGTGGGGCTGGCGGAGATCGCCGCGGTCGACGATGTGCCCCGAGCGGTGGCCGACGTCCTGGGGGTTGCAGAGCATCGTGGCAGGACCCTGACCCAGTCGATCGTCACCGTCCTCCGCTCCCGCCCGGCGGTGCTCGTCATGGACAACTGCGAGCACGTCATCGCCGGGGCGGCCGCGCTCATCCAGACCGTTGCAGAGGGTTGCCCGGCCGTCCAGGTGATCGCCACGTCGCGGGAAGGACTGGGCGTCCGTGACGAGCGCCGCTACACGGTGGTGCCACTGGATCCCGCCGGAGCGGGCGCCGAGCTGTTCTCCGAGCGGGCGCGCGCCGTGGATCGGCACTTCGATCCCCAGGTGCACCGACCGGACATCGAGGAGATCTGCCGCCGCCTCGACGGCATCCCGCTGGCGATCGAGCTCGCGGCCGCGCGCACGAGCAGCCTGGCACCGTCGGACATCGTGGCGCGGCTGGACGACCCGCTGCGCCTGCTGACCAGCGGCCGGCGCACCGCGGCCGAGCGTCATCGGACCCTTCGCGCGACCATGCAGTGGTCCTACGACCTGCTCACGCCCGAGGAGCAGGTGCTGCTGGAGCAGCTGTCGGTCTTCGCCGGACCCTTCGACCTGGCGGCGGCCGAGTCCGTCGCCGCCGGGGGAGCCGGCGCCGCCACGGTGGCCGACCTCCTGGGCGGCCTGGTCGAGCGGTCACTGCTGGTCGCGGAGCCCGGCCCGTTCCACCGCCGCTTCCGCCTGCTGGAGACCGTGCGGCAGTTCGCTGCCGAGCACCTACGGGAGCATGGCCGGGCCGATCGCGTGGTGGCCGACCACGCCCTGTGGTGCTCAGCCGAGATCGCCCGCATCCACCGGCTCCTCACCGGTCCCGGCGAGATCGAGGGCGTCGCTCGGCTCGGCGAGCTCTGGCCCAACCTGCGGTGCGCCGTCGACGCGGCCTGCGCGACCGGCGACGGGGAGCAGGCGCATGCCCTGGTGGGCCCGATCGCCACCGAGATCGCCCTGCGCGGCCGGCACGAGATCGGGGACTGGTCCGAGCGGATCCTGGCCCTGACGCCGCCGGAGGCGGCGGGACGGCGGGCACTCTGGTTGTTCTGGGCGGCCGAGCGCTGCACCCAGAACGGCGACGCCGTCGCCAGCGGGCGACTGGTCCAGCAGCACAGCGAGCTGGACCATCCGCTCGCGCGCTATGCGCTCGCCTACCTGACCAAGGACGGAGCCACCCTGCGGCAGTGCGTCCCGGAAGCGGTGTCCTGGCTGCGTCAGCACGATGAGGCCTACCTCGCCGCGTTCCTCGAGCTCATGTCGGCCGGAGCGCTCCTGGGCATCGGGTGCTTCACCGAGGTCGACGAGTCCGTGTCGGCGCTGGCCGAACGGTATCGGCGGTCCGGGCCGCCCAGCCTTCTGCACATGGCGCTGCAGACGCTGGGGTACTCAGCCTCGTTCCAAGGGAGAGCCGACGCCGCCGGACAGTACTTCGACGAGTCGACCCGGGTCGACGTCCCCGACCGCACCCTCTCGGCCAACAAGACCATCGAGGCGCGCGCAGCCTTCCGGCGTGGTCGGCACGCGGAGGCGTTCGGCATCCTCCGCGCCTACATCGACGAGCTCCTCGAGGCCGACGACGTCGTCGCGGCCAGCGTCGTCGCCATCGACTTCATCACCATGGTGACCGGTGCCGGCCGTCTCGCCGAGGGTGCACGCATGCTGGGCTACCTGCAGGGGACCGGCGAGTTCGGTGCCCTCGCGGCCCGGACCGTTCTCGCGGAGGCCGTCGCGGTGATGGCCGAGGCCGAACACCCGACGGACCCGCAGTCGGCCAGTCCTCTCGACGACCGCCAGGCGCTGGAGTACATGGGTGGCGTGCTCGACGAGCTCGCCTGATGGCGTCGTCGCCGCTTCGGGATGCCTACCGGACACACGAAGGCCGCCGTCCATGGCGAGTGGACGACGGCCTTGATGTCACCTGTCCTGCGCGAACGCAGGCCAGGACGGTGGAGGTGGCGGGAATCGAAACCGTTTGGATGCGTTGAGACGTCTTGCCTCGTGCGGCTGACCTGCGGGAACGGTGAGGAAACCCTCCGTCGCGTAGGCCCGGATCGGCCGTAGATGTTGACGGCGTCAACACGCGGCTAGCGACGAGTCGCCGCCTCGAGGAGGTCGGCCACGAGAGCGATCTCGTCGCGTCCGATCTCGGGGCCACCCGCAGCGCGGATCAGTCTGAGAGTCCGGTCGACCTGCTCGACGAACCACCGATGTGCGTGGAGGGCGGCGTCCGCGGCGATCACCGGGTCGCACTCCGCCAGCTGCGCCAGGGCGACATCTCTCGCCACCGGGTCGAGCAGGATCGTGACGATGTCCAGCAGGTCGGTGCCTTCCTTGGCCGTCG
>NZ_DAORSQ010000103.1:0-8663 GCF_035443605.1 Actinotalea sp.
ACGGCGCGGAGTACTCGCTGGTCGACTACAACCGCGCCGGCATCCCGCTCGTGGAGATCGTCACCAAGCCGATCACCGGGACGGGCGAGCGCGCGCCCGAGGTGGCCCGCGCCTACGTCCAGACCCTGCGGGACATCTTCCGCGGGCTCGGCGTCTCCGAGGCGAAGATGGAGCGCGGCAACGTCCGGGCGGACGTCAACCTGTCGCTGCGTCCCACGCCGGACTCGCCGCTGGGCACCCGCACCGAGACCAAGAACGTCAACTCGTTCCGCTCGGTCGAGCGCGCGGTGCGCTTCGAGATCTCGCGCCAGGCGGGCATCCTCGACGCCGGCGGCACGATCGTCCAGGAGACCCGGCACTGGCACGAGGACACCGGGACCACCACGGCGGGCCGGATCAAGTCCGACGCCGAGGACTACCGGTACTTCCCCGAGCCCGACCTCGTGCCTGTCGCGCCGAGCCGCGACTGGGTCGAGGCGATCCGGGCCTCGCTGCCCGAGGCACCCGTGGCCCGCCGTCGTCGGCTGCAGGGCGTCTGGGGCTACGCCGACGCCGAGATGCGCGATGTCGTCAATGCCGGCGCCGTCGAGATCATCGAGGCGACCGTCGAGGCGGGGGCCGACCCGTCCGCGGCGCGCAAGTGGTGGATGGGTGAGCTCGCGCGCACCGCGAAGAACGACGGCATCGAGCTGGCCGACCTGCCCGTCACGCCGGCCCAGGTGGGCGAGCTGCAGCGGCTGGTCGACGCCGGCCGGATCACGGACAAGCTGGCCCGTCAGGTGCTCTCCGGCGTGCTCGCGGGGGAGGGCTCGCCCGAGGAGGTGCTCGTCGCGCGCGGCCTGGAGGTCGTCTCCGACGACGGTCCGCTGCTCGCCGCGATCGACGAGGCCCTTGCGGCCCAGCCCGACATCGCCGCGAAGGTGCGCGACGGCAACCTCGGCCCGGTGGGCTCCATCATCGGCGCGGTCATGAAGGCCACTCGTGGCCAGGCCGATGCCGCACGGGTGCGCCAGCTCGTCCTCGAGCGCGTCGCGCAGGGCTGAGCCGATGACGAGCACGCCGACCCTGTGCGGCGAGATGGTCACGCTGCGCCCGGTCGCGCCGCAGGACGCCGACGGGATGTGGGAGATGGTCTCCGCGGACCCGGAGGGCATGCGCATGACCGGGACGACGGCCAGCTTCACGCGCGAGGAGATCGACGTGTGGTGCGCCGAGGTCGCCGAGCGGGACGGCCGGCACGACTGGGCGATCACGCACGGCTCCGACGAGTACCTCGGCGAGATCGTGCTCAACGGGATGGACACGCTCTCCCGTAGCGCGAACCTGCGCCTGGCGCTGCGGCCGGGGCAGCGCGGCCGCGGGTTCGGCGGGGAGGCGATCGAGCTGGTGCTCGACCATGCGTTCGCCGAGCAGCCGGCCGGGCTGGGCCTGCACCGCGTGTCGCTCGACGTGCTGAGCATCAACCCGCGCGCCCGCGCGCTGTACGCGAGCCTCGGCTTCGTCGAGGAGGGCCGACTGCGCGAGAGCCACCGCGACGGCGACTACTGGTGCGACACCCTCCTCATGGCCCTGCTCGAGGACGACGAGCGGCCCGCCCGCACGGGCGCGCCGGCGGGGAGCACGGCGCCGGCCCGGCGAGGGCAGTGAGCGACCGGCGGTGAGCGACGAGCGGCGACCGCGGAGCGTCTACGGGGTGGGGTCCGAGCCCGATCCCCGGTTCAGCATGGCGAACGAGCGGACCGCGCTGGCGTGGGTCCGCACCGGCCTGGCCCTGGTGGCCGGCGGGGTCGCACTCACGTCGTTGGCCCAGCTCGCCGGGTTCGGTCCCCTCCTCGACGTCGTCGCGGCCGTGTCCTGCCTGCTCGGCGCCGTCGTGGCCGTCGGCGCCCTGCGCGGGTGGCGCGCCACCGAGCGCGCGATGCGCACGGGCGAGGTGATCCCCCCGCCGCACCTGCTGCCCGTGCTCGTCGGCGCCGTGGTGCTGCTCGCGGCCGTGCTCGGCGGCTTCGCGCTGGGCCAGCTGTGGTGACACCCCCCGCGGCCGCCGCCGAGCGCACCGCGTTGGCCTGGCGGCGCACGGCGCTGGCCTCGACCGGCCTCGGCGTCCTGGTGGTGCTGCTCTGGGTGCGGCTCGGGATCCCGCCGGTGGCCCTCGGGCTCGTCGCGGCGCTCGCCGTGCTCGGCGTCGTCCCGGCGCTCGTGGTGCTGGTCCGCGAGCACTGGTCGCACCGCTCCGACCCCGCAGCCGAGGTCGTGGCCGTCGTATGCAGCACCGTGGTGCTCGCGGTGGTCGGTGCCGGGGCCTCCGCCTGGGCAGCGGTGCGCTGACCTGCCGGGTGCCTGACAGGATGATCGGGTGCTCACCCTCACCGTCGGCCACGACGACCAGCTCGAGACGCTCGTCGCCACGCCGCTGCCGGACGACGTCCGGGTGGTCCGCTGGGACCTGCGCGGTCCGCTCACCGAGGTCGACCCGGCGTCGGTCGACGTCGTCGTCGTGCCGCACTACATGACCCGGCCCGAGCGGCTGCTGCTGCTGGGCGACCTGCCGAACCTGCGCGTCGTCCAGCTGCCGAGCGCGGGCTACGAGCACGCCGTGCCGTACCTGCCCCCGGGCGTGACCCTGTGCAACGGCCGCGGCGTGCACGACGCCGGGACCGCGGAGCTCGCCGTCGCCCTCACGCTCGCGTCCCAGCGGGGGATCGACCAGGCAGTCCGCGACCAGGACGCGCACCGGTGGGCGCCGGTCTTCCGCTCCTCGCTGGCAGACCGCCGGGTCCTGGTGCTCGGCCACGGCTCGGTGGGACGGGCGATCGTCCGGCGGCTCGAGGCCTTCGAGGTCGACGTGGTCGCGGTCGCCAGCAGGGCGCGCGAGCAGGACGGTCGCAGCGTGCACGGGATCGACGAGCTCGGCGGCCTGCTGCCGGGCGTCGACGCGGTGATCGTCATCGTGCCGCTCACGGAGGCGACCCACCACCTCGTCGACGCCGCGTTCCTCGCGTCGCTGCCGGACGGGGCGCTGCTCGTCAACGTCGCGCGCGGCAAGGTCGTCGACACCGACGCCCTGCTCGCCGAGCTCTCCTCGGGACGGCTGCGGGCCGCGCTGGACGTCACCGACCCCGAGCCGCTGCCGGCCGACCACCCGCTGTGGGACGCGCCCCACCTCGTGCTGACGCCGCACGTCGGCGGGTACACGAACGCCACCGGGCCGCGGTTCGCCGACCTGCTACGCCGGCAGGTGGCCGCGCTGCACGCCGGGCTCGAGCCGCTGAACGTCGTCGCGCGGACCTGAGGTCCTCTGGCCCGCTCACCCGCGCGGGCCGGGCCGGTCCGACCCGCGCCCCGCCGCGCGCCCGCGAGCGTCGAGACCGGTTCAGCCGGCGTCGCGGCCCAGCACGCGGTCGAGGAGTGCGAGCGTCTCGGCGTCGTCCTCGATCCCGCCCGCCTCGTGGCCGTTGTAGCGCCAGACGCGCAGCTCGGCCGGGCCGGCGTAGGCGGCGTGCGCCGCGACGACGGTCGACGGCGGCACGATGGCGTCCATGAGCGCGACGGAGAACCGCGCGGGCGCGAGGGCGCGCCGGGCGAACGCGACGCCGTCGACGTAGCCGAGGGTGCGCAGCACGCGCTCCTCTGCCCCGCGGTGCACGGCGAGGTACGCGACGACCTCGCTGAACGGCGCCGCGTCCGTGACGAGGATCGCGCGGGGGATGTCGCACAGGAAGGGCGCGTGCGCGCCGACCGCTGCGACGCCGTCGGCCAGCGCCGCGGCGGCCAGGGCGATCGCGCCGCCCTGGCTGTGACCGACGACGGCGATGCGGTCCGGGTCGACGCCCGGCAGCCGGCGCGCGGCGTCGACGGCGCGGACGCCGTCGGTCAGCAGCCGGCGGTAGTAGTAGGTCTGGGGGTCCTCGATGCCGCGGGTCATCACGCCGGGGAACTGGGGCCCGGCGCCCCACGGGTCGGGCGTGTGCCCGGTGCTCCAGCCCGAGCCCTGGCCGCGCGAGTCCATCTGGAGGTGCGCGTACCCCGCGCTGGCCCACAGGAGCCCGTCGAGGTAGCTGCCGCGCCCGCCGCCGTAGCCGACGTACTGCACGACGGTCGGCAGGCGGTCGGTGGTGCCGGCCGGGCGACGCAGCCACGCCCGCACGGGGTCGCCGCCGAAGCCGGGGAAGGTCACGTCGTGCACCTCGACGGTGCGCAGCGGGCCCGCGACGGGCGTGGCGACCGGTGCGGCATCGTGCCGCCGGGCCTGCGTCAGCGTGGCGGCCCAGAACTCGTCGAAGTCCGCCGGTTCGACCAGCGCGGACCTGTGCTGCCACAGGGCAGGCTCGGGCAGGTCGGTCAGCACCGGTGGCCCGCCGTCGGGTGCTGCACCGAGGCGCTCACAGCGCGCGCGTCGAGCCGCGCTCGACGAGCGACGTGGGCAGGCGCACGTGCGTCTGCTCGACGGTCTGCCCGTCGAGCAGACGTGTGAGCAGCCCGATCGCCTCGGAGCCCATGCGTTGGATGGGCTGGTTCACCGTGGTCAGCGGCGGGGTGGTCAGGGCCGACTCCGGCACGTTGTCGAAGCCGACGAGGGACAGGTCGCCCGGGATGGTGAGCCCGAGGTCCGCCGCGGCGTCCATGACGCCCAGCGCCGAGAGGTCGTTGGCCGCGAAGACCGCCGTCGGGCGGTCCGCGGCGGAGAGCAGGGCGGTCGCGGGCTCACGCGCCGTCTCGCGCCGGTACCCGCCGTTGGCCACGAGGGCCGGGTCGAACGGCACGCCGGCCCGCTCGAGCGCGACGCGGTAGCCCTGCTCGCGCAGCCGGGCCGACTCCAGGTCCGCGCGTCCGCCGAGGAACGCGATCCGGCGGTGCCCGAGGCCCAGGAGGTGCTCGGTGGCCAGGATCCCGCCGGTGAGGTTGTCCGAGTCGACCGTCGGCAGGCCGGAGGGGCCGGTGTGCGGGTCGATCGCGACCACCGGGACGATGCCCCGCACGTCCACCACCGTCGGGGTGACGAGCAGGGCGCCGTCGATGAGGGTGCCGCTGAGCCGCGACAGGTACCGCTTCTCCCAGCCGACCTCGGAGCCGGCGCGCCCGCCGCCGGAGTAGGCCAGCAGCTCGTAGCCGGTGCCGGCGATCGCCGCAGAGACGCCCTTGAGGATCTCGGTCGAGAACGGCTCGAACTCGGCCACGAGGATGCCGATGACGTTGGTCCGGTGGCTGCGCAGGCTCCGCGCGACGAGGCTCGACTCGTAGCCCAGCTCGTCGATGACCTTCTGCACGCGCGCCGACGTCGACGCAGCGACACCGTACCGCTCGTTGATGACCTTGGAGACGGTCGCCACCGACACGCCGGCGGTGCGGGCGACATCGGTGATGGTGACGCGACTCGACTGGTCCACGGGGCTCACCCTAGGGCGCGAGAACGGTGACGATATCGTTGACGGCCGTCGTGTCGCCGGACCCGGTGCGGAGCGGACCGTCGGCGACCTGACGATCGACGACCGCGCTGCGCACCACGCGGGCGTCCGCGAGCGTCACCTCGTGGACGGGGCCGACGAGCTCCGTGGTCGCGGCGGTCGCACGCTCGGCGCACGACGGGCCGACCCAGAGCTCGACCGTTCCGGGCTCGACCACGCGCGTGAGCGTGCGGTCGGAGAACGCCAGGCGCGTGGTCGGCACGTCGAAGCGCACGCGAACCCGCTCCCCGGGGTCGAGTGCCACGCGGTGGAAGCCGAGCAGCTGAGCCACCGGCCGGGTGACCGAGGCCCAGACGTCGCGGGCGTAGAGCTGCACGACGTCCTCGCCGGCACGGTCACCCGTGTTGGTGACCGTCACGGAGGCGGTCAGCGAGCCACCGGCGGGGACCTCGGCGTCGACCACGAGGTCGGTGTGCTCGAACTCCGTGTACGACAGGCCGTGGCCGAAGGGGTACACCGGCGTCGGGTCGGTGCTCGTCACCTCCGACGGCCCCCCGAGGATCGGCTGGAGGTACGAGTACGGCTGGGCACCGGCCGAGCGGGGCATGCTCACCGGCAGGTGCCCCGACGGGTTGACCCGGCCGCTCAGCACACCGGCGACGGCCGTGCCGCCCTCCTCCCCGGGGAAGAAGGCCTGGAGCACGGCGGCCGGACCGCGGCCCGGGGCCGTGGTCCAGCCGATCGCGTACGGCCGGCCGGTGACGAGCACGAGCACCACGGGTGTGCCGGTGGCGACCATGGCCTCGACGAGCTCGCGCTGGACGCCCGGCAGCTCGAGGTGCTCGGCGTCGTTGCCCTCGCCGACGGTCCCGCGGCCGAACAGCCCCGCCCGGTCCCCGACGACGACGACGGCGACGTCGGCGCCCCGCGTCACCTCGACGGCTTCCGCAAGGCCGGACCGGTCCTCGCCCTCGACGTCGCAGCCGCGCGCGGTCACGATCTGCGCGCCGGAGCCAGCGAGCTCCGCCGCCAGCCCGGCCGCGACCGTCGGCACGGCGAAGCCGAGCGGCACCTGCGGGTGGTGGGCGAGCACGTGGTTGGCGAACGAGTAGCAGCCCATGAGCGCCGCGGTGCTGTCCGCGTTGGGCCCCACGACCGCGACCCGGGCCGGCGCGCCGCGGCCCGCCCCGAGCAGCGGGAGCACGCCGTCGTTCGCGAGCAGGACGACCGACTCCTCGGCCAGGCGGCGCGCGACGTCGCGGTGCGCGGGGGAGTCCAGGTCCACCGTGGTCGGCGGCTCGCCCGCGAAGGTCTCGTCGAGCAGCCCGAGCTCCTCCTTCTGCGCGAGCGCGCGCAGCACGGCGCGGTCGACGAGGCGCTCGTCGACGAGCCCGGCGGCGACCCGGGCCGCGAGCGGCTCGAGGAACGCGTCCCCGGTGGGCAGCTCGACGTCGATGCCCGCCGCGAGCGCCTGCGCTGCCGCCTCGCCCTTGTCGCGGGCGACCGCGTGCATGACGTGCAGGAAGGCCACGGCGAAGTAGTCGGCGACGACGACGCCGTCGAACCCCCATCGCTCGCGCAGCAGCGTGGTGAGGTACGTCGGGTCGGCGGCCATCGGCACGCCGTCGATCTCGGTGTACGCGTTCATCACGGACCGCGCGCCACCGTCGAGCACCGCCATCTCGAACGGCGGCAGCAGCACGTCGGCCAGCTCACGGGGTCCCGCGTGCACGGGTGCGTGGTTGCGGCCGGCCTGCGACGCGGAGTACCCCACGAAGTGCTTGAGCGTTGCGTGCACCCCGGCACCCTGCAGGCCCGTGACGTACGCCGTGCCGACCACGCCGACGAGGTAGGGGTCCTCGCCGATGCACTCGTCGACCCGTCCCCAGCGCGGGTCACGGATGACGTCGAGCACGGGCGCAAGGCCCTGGTGGATGCCGAGCTCGCGCATGGACCCGCCGATGAGGCCGCCCATCTCCGCGACGAGCGCCGGGTCGAAGGACGCGCCCCACGCCAGCGGGGTCGGGAAGGTCGCGGCCTTCCACGCGGCCAGGCCCGTGAGGCACTCCTCGTGCACCAGCGCGGGGATGCCGAGCCGCGTCTGCGTGCGCAGCCGCCGCTGCTCGGCCCACAGCCAGGCCGCGCGCTCGACCGGGTCGACCGGCCGGGTGCCGTAGACGCGCGTCAGGTGACCGACCCCGTCGCGGGTGAAGTCCTCGAGGAGCGAGGCGCGAGCCATCTCGCCCTGCATGGGCGCGACCACCTCGCCGCCCTCGTCGACCCAGTAGCCGACGATCTGCGCGAGCTTCTCTGGCAGCGTCATCCGCGCGTGCAGCTCGCGGACGCGCTGCGAGACGTGCGGCATCGCGGGGAGCGGGATGTCGCGGTGGGGGAGAGTTGGCACCTGTGCGTTCCTTCGGTCGTCCGAGCCCTGGGGCGTCGTGCGCGCGGCATGCGCGCTGCGGGGGTGGTGGGCGCTCGTGCCGGCTACCCCTTGACCGCGCCCTGCAGCCCGTTGACGATCCGCTTCTGCATCGCGAGGAAGAAGATCAGCGCCGGGATCATCGCGAGCGTGGTGAACGCGAACACGCCGGCGGTGTCGGCCGAGTGCTCCGAGGAGAAGTCGGCGACGCCGAGCGGCAACGTCTTCATCTCGCCCTGCAGCAGCAGCAGGGGGAGCAGGTAGGCGTTCCATGACCCGACGAACGCGAGCACGCCGACGGTGACCACGCCCGGCCCGGAGAGCGGGACGAGGATCCGCCAGAAGAAGCCGAGCCGGGAGGCGCCGTCGAGCATGGCGGCCTCCTCCAGCTCCACGGGGAGCGCCTGCAGGAACGGCCGCAGGATGATCACCGTGGTCGGCAGGGCGAACGCTGCCTGCGGCAGCGCGACCCCCAGCCAGGTGTTGCCGAGCCCGAGGTCCTTCGAGATGAGGATGAACAACGGGATGATCGCCACGGTCGCGGGGAACAGCAGGCCCATGACGAAGATCAGGTAGAGCGGCTCGCGCCACCGGAAGTGGTAGCGCGCCAGCGGGTAGGCCGCCATGAGGCCGAAGACCACGACGATCGTGGACGTGATGAGGGCGATGACCGTCGAGTTCATCGCGTACTGCCAGAAGGCTCCGCTGGTCAGCACGCCCTGGTAGTTGGTGAGCACCCACGGGCCCGGCATGCCGGCGGGGGACTCGGCCAGCTGCGCATTGGTGCGGAACCCGCTGAGCACGCCGTAGAGCACCGGGCCGAGAGTCATCGCGAC
>NZ_DAORSQ010000104.1:0-8480 GCF_035443605.1 Actinotalea sp.
CGAGGTGGCCGCGGACTTCCTCGAGGACATCGAGACGCTCGCGCGCCTGTGAGGCCGTCCGTGCCGGAGCCTGGCCCGGCACGGACGGCCTCACGCCGCGTGGGTTCCGTCGCGCTCGGTCAGGCCCCGAACCAGTCGTGCACGCGGTCGACGATCGCGTGGTCGAACAGGTCGTCGTCGTGCCGCGCCTTGAGCCACTGCGCGAAGCTGCCGCCTGCGGCGGCGTCGACCTCGCGACGGCACGCCGCCGTGTCGGTGACGGCCCGGTAGAGCATCTCCTCGGCCTGCGAGGGTGTGCTCCAGAAGAACGGGTAGCCCTCGGGCAGGATCGCCCTCGCCCACGGGCGGTCCGGGAAGACGCCCACGGCCCCCGCGACGAGCGCCTCGATGTACTCCAGCCCGTAGGACTCCTCCGTTGCCGTGGCGAGGAACGCCGTGGTGCGCGCCAGCGCCTCCCAGTAGCCCTCGCGGGTCGCGGTGAGCGGCCCCACCCAGGCCCAGTCCTTGCGCGAGAGCCGCATCGCCTTCTCGGAGATGAGGTGCGACTCGTGCAGGCGCGCCTCGACCTTGATGGGCGTGCGCTTGACGATCCGCTCGACGACGTCGAGGAAGACCTGCGGCTGCTTGCGGTCCGACAGGTAGATCGCCGGGTAGAGGACCACGGGCACCTGCGGCTCCTGGCGGGGCTGCACGTGCTCGAGGCGGATGCCGAGGTTGACCCACGAGATCTGGGCCTTGTCCGCGATCGGCTTGGTGGTCAGCGAGGAGACGATCTCCCGGACCTCGCTGGCCGTGCGCTCGGAGTTGGCGAACGTCGGGAACAGCGCGCAGGACAGCGCGAGCGCGGCGCGCTGCACGGGGTGGTCGTACTGCGAGGTGTTCCACCACACGAAGTTCATGAGGTGGGGCTCGTCGCAGCTCGCCCGCAGGGTCTGCCAGACGGTCGTGGAGTCCAGGACGTCCATGCAGATGACGATGGTGTCCGCACCGTCCACGAACTCCAGCGGGATGACGTCGAACCCCTCGCAGTGCCGCGGCCCCGGGCCGATGAGCTGCGAGCCGGGGAACACGCGGAGCAGGCGCCGGACCAGCGTGGCCCCCGCGTCGTGCCCGGCGACGTGCCCGTCGGCGTCGACCTGCGCCGCCTGGTACCGCACCGCGATCTTCATCGCTGCTCACCCGCTCCCGTCTGGACCAGACCCGCCGCCGCACCGGCGCCGGTCACTGCAGCACCCGAACCCGGCCCGGCCTCACCGGGCTCGAGGAGCACCTCGTCGTCCTCGAGCGACGCGGTGATCCGCATGCCGTAGAACGACCGGTAGACGAAGTACGACATGACGAGGAAGAAGATCCCCGCGAGCACGAGCACGAGGCTGTGCCGGCCCTGGTTGTTGAGGCTCACGGCGAGCTCGACGGCCAGCAGGCCGAAGAGGGTCGTGAACTTGATGACCGGGTTGAGCGCGACGGACGAGGTGTCCTTGTACGGGTCGCCGACGGTGTCGCCGACGATGGTCGCCTCGTGCAGCGCCGTGCCCTTGGCGTGCAGGTCGATCTCGACGATCTTCTTCGCGTTGTCCCATGCCCCGCCGGCGTTGGCCATGAAGTTGGCCTGGTAGAGGCCGAAGATCGCGATCGAGATGAGGTAGCCGATGAAGAAGTACGGCTCGACGAACGCGAAGGCCAGCGTGGCGAAGAAGACGCCGAGGAACATGTTGAGCATGCCCTGCTGGGCGTACTGGGTGCAGATCTCGACGACCCGGCGCGAGTCAGCCTCGGAGGCCTTGGTGACCCCGTCGAGCCGGATGGTGTTCTTGATGAACTCCACCGCGCGGTAGGCGCCCGTGGTCACGGCCTGGATCGAGGCGCCGGTGAACCAGTAGATGACCGCACCGCCCGTGACGAGCCCCAGCAGGAAGGGCGGGTGCAGCAGGGACAGGTTCTCCAGCCCCGTCTCGAGCCCCTCCGTCAGGCTCATGATGATCGAGAAGATCATCGTCGTGGCGCCGACGACCGCGGTGCCGATGAGCACGGGCTTGGCCGTGGCCTTGAAGGTGTTGCCCGCCCCGTCGTTCTCCTCGAGCATCGTCTTGGCCTTGTCCCACTGGGCCTCGACGCCGAACTCGCGGCGCAGGGTCGACTCGATCCCTGGCACCTCCTCGATGAGGGACAGCTCGTAGACGCTCTGGGCGTTGTCCGTGACCGGACCGTAGGAGTCGACGGCGATGGTCACCGGGCCCATGCCGAGGAAGCCGAAGGCCAGCAGGCCGAAGGCGAAGACCGCGGGTGCGATCATGATGGAGTCGAGGCCCTGCTCGCTGAGCAGGAAGGCGCCGCCCATGAGGCCGACGATCGCCATGCCCAGCCAGTACGCGGCGAAGTTGCCCGCCACGAGGCCGGAGAGGATGTTGAGCGACGCCCCGCCCTGGCGCGAGCTCTTGACGACCTCGCGCACGTGCTTGGAGTTGGTCGACGTGAACGCCTTGACCAGCTCGGGGATGAGCGCACCGGCCAGCGTGCCGAAGGAGATGATGGTGGCGAGCTTCCACCACAGCCCGTCGGTGGTGCCGTCGGAGAGCACGAACCAGGTGGTCGCGAACGTCGCCACGATGCTCACCACGGACGTGATCCACACCAGCGAGGACAGCGGCGTCTCGAAGTTCATCCGGTCGACGGTGCCGTACCGCGCCTTGGCCCACGCGTCGTTGACGAGGTAGGAGGCGCCGGACGCGATGACCATGACCGAGCGCACGACGAAGAGCCAGACGAGCAGGTTCGCCTGCATGAGCGGGTCGCCCACGCCGAGCAGGATGAACGTGATGAGCGCGACGCCGGTCACGCCGTAGGTCTCGAAGCCGTCTGCGCTGGGGCCGACGGAGTCGCCCGCGTTGTCGCCCGTGCAGTCGGCGATGACGCCGGGGTTGCGCGCGTCGTCCTCCTTGATCTTGAACGCGATCTTCATGAGGTCGGAGCCGATGTCGGCGATCTTGGTGAAGATGCCACCGGCGATGCGCAGCGCCGCTGCGCCGAGGGACTCACCGATCGCGAAGCCGATGAAGCAGGCCCCGGCGATCTCGGCCGGGATGAACAGCAGGATGACGAGCATCATGAACAGCTCGAGGCTGATGAGCACCATGCCGATCGACATGCCGGACTTCAACGGGATGCGGTGCATCGGCAGGGGCCGCCCGCCGAGCGACGCGAACGCGGTGCGCGAGTTGGCGAACGTGTTGACCCGGATGCCGAACCACGCCACGGAGTACGAGCCGCCCATGCCGATGAGGCTGAACGCGATGACGACGGCGACGCGGCCCCACTCGAACCCGACGAGCACCTTGTAGTAGACGACGATGACCGTCGCGATGAAGAGCCACAGCACGAGCAGGAACCGGCCCTGCTGGATGAGGTAGGCCTTGCACGTCGAGTAGATGAGCTCGGAGACCTCGCGCATCGAGTCGTGCACGGGCAGCTGGCGCAGCTGGACGTAGGCCATGAAGCCGAAGCCCAGGCCGAGCGCGCAGACGAGCAGGCCGACCATGAGCAGCGCGCGCCCGGAGGCGCCACCGAGCACGGTGACCGTGGCGAGGTCCGGCAGGGCGAGGCTCGCCTCGCCGCCGTGCACCGTGGACTCCCCCTCGGCCGTGGGCTCCGCCGCGCAGCCGGCGAGCGCGAGGGCGACGGCCCCCAGGCCGACCGAGCCGACGAGGGCACGGAGCCTGGCCCGACCCCCCGGTGGCTGCGGCCCCGCGGTGCCCCGTGCCCCGACGGAACGGGTGCGGTCGGTCTGCTGCGGTGCGTGAGCGCTCGGGGAGCGCTCCTCGGTCGAGTCGTTGCTCACGGTTTCCCCAGGGTCGGGATCGACGTCACTGTCACCTGGCACGCTAGGCGGGCCGTGCGTTGCCGACCCGTGACCTTTGGCTCAGGAGGTGACGTCGGCCGAGGTGAACCTGCTCCACGCGAGGGCACCGAAGACCGCCACCCACGCGGCCTGCACAGCCAGCCCCTGGCCGAGGACGCCCCCGTCGACCTCGACCCGGAGGAACTCCGCGAAGTCCAGCCAGTGGTGCGTCAGCAGCCCCGGGTGGATGACGGCGAGCTGGGGCAGCGTGTCGAGCACGGCGGAGACGATCGCGACGACGACGGTGCCGGCCATCGCGCCCACCGGCACCTCGGTGAGCGTCGAGAAGAACAGCCCGACGGCGATGAGCCCCGTGAGGGACAGCGCGACGTAGGCGGTGACCCCGGCCATCCGGACCAGTCCGTCGGTCAGCGGCACGGTGGTCCCCGACAGCAGCGTCACGTCGGACAGCCCGAAGTAGGCACCGCCGGTGAGCACGGAGACGACGGCGATCGCCAGCACGGCCGCGAGGACGAGCGTCAGCGTGGCAACCGCCTTGGCGACGAGCAGCCGCGTGCGGGCCACGGGGACGGCGAGCAGGTACCGCAGGGTGCCGGCCTGGGCCTCCCCGGCGATCGCATCCCCCGACGCGATCCCCACGGTGAGCGGCAGCAGGAACGGCAGGCACATGAAGAGCGCCGCGACGACGAGGAACAGCCCGTTGCCCGTCACCCGGCCGACGAAGCCGGGGCCCTGGCCGCCGATCGCGGAGTCCTGCGCGATGTAGAGCACCGTGCCCAGCAGGAGGGGGACGGCCGAGAGCCCCGCGAGCAGCGCCTGGTTGCGCCGGCGCCCGAAGATCAGCCGGATCTCCCCGCGCAGCAGGCGCCAGGTCGCCCCGGGCAGCCGGGGCGGTGGCGGGGTGCCGGCGTCCGACGCTGGCAGGCTCATCGGGTGGTCGACGCCACGCGTGCCGACGTCAGCGGGCGACATCGAAGCCCTCCCCCGTGAGCGCGACGAAGAGCTGTTCGAGGCTGGGTCGCTGCACCTCGAGGCCGACGAGGTCGATCCCCGCGCCCACGAGCGCCGCCGAGACCCGCTGCGGCGCGACGTCGCCCAGCAGTGCCCGGACCACCGTGCTGTGCCCCTCGGGCTGCGCCTCGACCTGCACCTCGACCTGCGCCAGGCCCAGGGACACGAGCACCTGCGCCGCGTCCCCGACGTGCTCCGGCGTCGTCGTCACGGCCACGTGCGCCGTGCCCTCGTCGAGGAGCGCCGCGCGCTCGCCCTGGAGCAGCAGGCGGCCGCGCCCCATGATCCCCAGGTGGCTGCACACCTGCTCGATCTCGGCCAGCAGGTGCGAGGAGACGAGCACGGTGCTGCCGCCGTCCGCGAGCTCGCGGATGAGGTGGCGCACCTCGCGCGTGCCCTGCGGGTCCAGCCCGTTGGTCGGCTCGTCGAGCACGAGCAGCTCGCGCGGGCGCAGCAGCGCCGCGGCCAGGCCGAGCCGCTGCTTCATGCCGAGGGAGTACTGCCGGTACGGCTTGGCCGCCGCGGCGGACAGGCCCACGCGCTCGAGGGACTCCCCGACGCGGCGGGGCGCGGAGCGCGGGTCGGCTGTCGCGTCTGCCCCGTCGAGCCGCTCCAGGTTGGCCCGGCCGGAGAGGTACGGCTGGAAGGCGGGGCCCTCGACGAGGACACCCACCCGCGGCAGCACGGACCGGCCCGCCTGGGGCATCGGATGGTCGAGCAGCCAGGCCTGGCCGGAGGTCGGCGCCACGAGGCCGAGCAGCATCCGGATCGTCGTCGTCTTCCCCGAGCCGTTGGGGCCGAGGAAACCGTAGACCGCCCCGCGCGGCACGGCGAGGTCGATGCCGTCGACCGCCACCTGCCCCGAGCGGAACCGCTTGGTCAGCCCCGAGGTGCGCACCGCAAGGGGCACCGCCACCGGGCCCGCCGCGTCGGGCGCTCCCGCCCCGCGTGAGGCGGCGGACGGCGGCGCGTCGGGCACCGCCGTCCGCGCGGTGGTCGCCGGTGCCCCGCTCACGCCAGGTCGCGCAGCGTCTGGGCAGGGACCGCCCCGACGAGCACGCGGCCGTCGTCGGTGACCAGCACGCTGAGCAGCGTCGAGCTGAGCAGTCGGCCCCCGTCGACCTCGGTGGTGAGCTGCTGGTACAGGGCCGCGGCGTCCAGCTGCATGCCCATCGAACCGTCCTCGTCGCTCGGCATGAACTCGTCGACCAGCTCCTGGCCGCTCTCCGAGCCGATGAGCCGCTCCGAGCCCGCCATCGAGGCGAGCGCGGCCGGGTCGCCGGCGATCATCGCGGCGACGTCCACGTCGGCCAGCTCGAGCACCGTCTCCCAGCCCGTGCCGGTGATCGTCACGCCATCGGGCAGCAGCCCGGCGGCGGCCAGGTCGGCCGGCCCCTCGATCCCCTCGAGCTGCGACGGGTCGACCTGCGGGGCGTCGACGGGCTCGCTCGGCAGCGGCACCACGACCTCGCGCACCTGCGCCCCCGCGGGCGGCGAGAAGCTCAGCACGGCGTCGGTCGGCGTCGTGAAGGACACGTCGGTGAAGGCGATCTCGACCGCGGGCGCCTGGGCGTCCTGCGTGCTCCAGGTCTGCACCCGCAGGGGCACGGAGGTCTCGGCGTCCACGGCGATGACCACGCGGGCCACGAGCGACCCGGTGCCGCGCGGCGTGACGACCAGCTGGTAGGCGCCACGGCCGGCGATGGTCGTCTGGGCGTCCAGGGTGACCGTCGAGAACTCGTCCGCCTTCTCCAGTGCCATCCGCGCCGCCTCGTCCGGCGTGGGCAGCGTCGCGGCCCGCTCGGCCAGCGCGCGCTCGCGCGCCTCGTCGGTCATCGCCTCGAGCGCCGCGGCGTCGGCGTCGCTCATGGCGTAGTGCGTCACGATGTCCTCGGAGGAGTCGTAGGTCCACATCTGGGCGCCGTCGGCGACCACGGAGTACTCCGAGACCGAGCCGAGCAGCGAGACGCGGGAGCGCTCGGTCCCGTCCGTCCAGACCCGCAGGGTCGAGCTGCCGCCCAGCAGCGCGATCGGGTCGGCGCCGGTCGCCTCGGTGAGCGGGATCTCCGGCAGGCCGAGCCGCGCGGTGTAGACGACCGTCCCGGCCAGCGGCACGGGCTCGGCGGCGACCACCTGGGCGAGCAGCTCCTGCGCGGTGAGGTCCGGCAGGTCGGCGTCGCCGGCGGAGGCGAGCAGCGGCGGCGCGACGAAGGCTGCGGCGACGGCTGCGGCGACGACCACCGGAACGGTCCACGGGTGACGGAGGAGCGAGGCGGGCAGGGCACGGGTCTGCGACATGGGACCACTGTGCGGCACCGCCCCTGAGAGGACGCTGAGAGGACGCCGGCTGGGTGTGTCCCTCCTGACGGCCGGGCGCCAGGCAGGCGCGTCCGGTCATAGCCGATGACCGCGCGTTCGTAGAAGGAGCCGGACAGCGCTGATCGCGACGAACGCGCCAACGCCAGGCCGTGGTGCGCCCGCGTAGCCTCTGCTCCATGGTCGAGGCGAGAGCTGCAGCGGTCTGGCGTGACGGCGGCGACCTCTGGCTCGACCATGTGTCGCTCAAGGCGGAGGACCACGAGTGGCTAGCGGCTGCCCGGTGGCTGACCCTCTGGACGGTGAAGGTGCCCGACGGCCTGCTTGCGTCCTTGCCGCATCTGGAATTCCTCGACCTGCGCGGGGGAAGCGGTACCTCTCTGAGAGCGATTGAGGGGTGCCATCGCCTGCGTCTTCTCGAGGTCAACCAGATCCGTGGCGTCAATGACCTCGACGTCTTGCCGACGCTGACCTCCCTGGAACTGCTCAGCCTCTACGGGCAGCCGCAGGTCACGCGCCTGCCGTCCTTCGCACCACTGACGAAGCTACGACGTGCCGAACTGGGGTCCCTGAAGGGTCTCTCCGGCCTGACTGGGCTGCACGACGCGCCGGTCCTTGAGGAGCTGGTCCTCATGAACGTGGTCGGGGTCGCTGCCGACGACGCATCGCGTCTCGCCGCTCACAGGACGCTCACGCACTTCAGCTGGTTTTACGACAGCGGCCCGCCCGACAAGGTGTGGGTGCCGTTCCAGGAGACGGTCGCCAAGCCCCGCGCGCGCCTACTTCACACGCACGAGTGGTTCGGGCGGCCTCTTCCCTGGCGCGGGCGCGCGGACGCCGACCAGTCTGCGGGCTGACCCATTGCTCACGCCGGTGAGGGCACGGTCGTGCCACGACCTGCGCGTCCACCACTGGCACGCTCCGTGATGGAGGATGCGGCTATGGACCATGCCACCGACCTGGAACTCCTTTCGCCGCTCGTCAACCAGGCCGTCGTTCGCACCCCCGGTCGGCGATTCGCGGGCCTTGTCCTT
The DNA here is from genome assembly GCF_035443605.1 of Actinotalea sp. NCBI lineage: Bacteria > Bacillati > Actinomycetota > Actinomycetes > Micrococcales > Cellulomonadaceae > Actinotalea > Actinotalea sp. The sequence continues at coordinate 8,218 of NZ_DAORSQ010000104.1, forward strand.
CAAGGCGACCGTCTCGGCGAATGGGTCAGGATGGCGCGCTCGTCGGATCCAGATGATCGCGAGGAACTGCGGCGGGAACTGGAGGACTCCCTCCGCGAGCTCGTTCGTGTCTCGCATTCCACAGGCGTCGGGGTTCCGGCCGGGCTGCCGCCGATCTGAGCGTCGGCGAACGGCCGCCCGCACATGCCGCGTTGCGGGGAGTCGAAGGCCAGACTTGCAGCATGGACGAGCCGTTGACCGTCGAAGTGTTCCCGATCGAGACG
>NZ_DAORSQ010000105.1:0-8406 GCF_035443605.1 Actinotalea sp.
ATCGCGTGCGGCGGGGCGGACGCCTCCGCTGACGACCTGATCCGCGACGCCGACGCCGCCATGTACGCCGCCAAGGCCGAGGGCAAGCGGCGCGCGGTGGTCTTCTCCGACGAGCACCGCGAGCGCGCCCTGCGGGCGGTGCGGCTGGAGACCGAGCTGCGCCGGGCGATGGCCGACGACGAGCTCGAGGTCCACCTGCAGCCCGTCGTCGACCTCGCCACGCGGCGCGTGCTCGCCGCGGAGGCCCTGGTGCGGTGGCGGCACCCCGAGCGCGGACTGCTGCTGCCCGGCGAGTGGCTGGACGTGGCCGAGGGCGCCGGCCTCATGCCCGCGATCGGCACGTGGGTGCTCGAGCGCTCGTGCGAGCTCGCCCTGGCCTGGCCGACGGTGCCGGGACGCGCCGCCCTGCCCGTGCACGTCAACGTCTCGGCCCGCCAGCTGGAGGTGCCGGGGTTCGTCGACGTGGTGCGCGACGTGCTCGCGCGCACGGGCCTGTCGCCGCACCGCCTCGTCCTGGAGTGCACCGAGACGCACCTCGACGCCGTGAGCGACGCGCTCATCGCCGACCTCGTCGGCCTGCGGGTCGAGGGCGTCGGGCTCGCGGCCGACGACTACGGCACCGGCTACAGCCCGCTGACCAGGATCATCGACCTGCCCGTCTCGATGGTGAAGATCGACCGGCGGTTCGTCGCGGAGATGCTCGCCGACACCCGCAGCCGCGCGGTGGTGCGGGCGCTGCTGCGGCTCAGCGAGTCCCTCGGCCTCACGGTCGTGGCCGAGGGCGTCGAGACCGAGGCGCAGGCGCACGCGCTGCTCGAGCTGGGCTGCCGCGCAGCGCAGGGCTTCCTGTGGTCCCGCGCGGTGCCGGCGGACGAGTTCACCGCCCTGCTGGGCGTGGAGGTCCGGACCGCGGTCTGACGCGGCCCGGACCGTGTCGCCCGGCCCCGGCGGCTCAGATCGTCTGCGAGACGAGGTCCTTCGCGGCCTCCTGCACCTGGGCCAGGTGCTCGGCGGAGACGAACGACTCGGCGTAGACCTTGTAGACGTCCTCGGTGCCCGACGGGCGCGCGGCGAACCAGGCGTGCGCCGTCGTCACCTTGAGCCCGCCGATCCCCGCGCCGTTGCCGGGGGCCGCCGTGAGCCGGTCGACGATCGGCTCACCGGCGAGCGTCGTCGCGGTCACCTGCTCCGGGCGCAGCGACGCCAGCGCGGCCTTCTGCTCGCGGTTGGCCGGCGCGTCGATCCGCGCGTACCAGGACCGCCCGTGGCGCTCGACGAGCTGGGCGTGCAGCTGGGACGGCGACGAGCCCGTGCGCGCGGTGATCTCGGCACCGAGCAGGGCGAGCAGGATGCCGTCCTTGTCCGTGGTCCACACGCTGCCGTCGTGCCGCAGGAACGACGCGCCGGCGGACTCCTCCCCGCCGAAGCCCACCGAGCCGTCGAGCAGCCCGGGCACGAACCACTTGAAGCCCACCGGCACCTCGAGCAGCCGGCGGCCCAGGTGCGCCGCGACCTTGTCGATGAGCGAGGAGGAGACGAGCGTCTTGCCGATCGCCGCGTCGGCGGGCCAGCCCGGTCGCGCACCGCCGTAGAGGTAGGAGATCGCCGTCGCGAGGTAGTGGTTGGGGTTCATCAGGCCGGCGTCGGGGGTGACGATGCCGTGCCGGTCGGCGTCGGCGTCGTTGCCCGTGGCGATGTCGAACGGGCTCGAGCCGTCGGCGTCCAGCCCGGCCATCGCGGTGACCAGCGAGGCCATCGCCGACGGCGAGGAGCAGTCCATCCGGATCTTGCCGTCCCAGTCCAGCGTCATGAAGGACCAGCGCGGGTCGACGCTCGGGTTGACGACCGTGAGGTCGAGGCCGTGCCGCTCGGCGATCTCGCCCCAGTAGTCCACGGACGCGCCACCCAGCGGGTCCGCGCCGATCCGCACGCCGCTCGTGCGGATGAGCTCGAGGTCGAGCACGTTGGGCAGGTCGGCGACGTACGCGGACAGGAAGTCGTGCCGCAGGGTCGTCGGCGCCGCGAGGGCGGTGGCGAGGCTGACCCGGCGCACCTGGCCGAGACCGGTGCGCATCAGCTCGTTGGCGCGGTCGGCGATCCAGCCGGTGGCGTCGGAGTCGGCCGGCCCGCCGTGCGGCGGGTTGTACTTGAAGCCGCCGTCGCGCGGCGGGTTGTGCGACGGGGTGACGACGATCCCGTCGGCGAGGCCGCTGCCCGGGCCGCCCGTGGTGCGGACCCCCTCGGCGGTGCCGGCGCCGTTGTGCAGCAGGATCGCGTGCGAGACCGCCGGCGTCGGCGTGTAGCCGTCGCGCGCATCGACGTGCACCTCGACCTCGGCCGCCGCGAGCACCTCGAGCGCGGTCTGCCACGCGGGCAGGGACAGCGCGTGGGTGTCCCTGCCGAGGAACAGCGGCCCGTCGGTGCCCTGGCTGCGGCGGTACTCGATGATGGCGGCCGTGATCGCCACGATGTGCGCCTCGTTGAACGCGGTGTCGAGGCTGGACCCGCGGTGGCCCGACGTGCCGAACGCGACCTTCTGGTCGGGGTCGGTGGGGTCCGGGGTGCGGTCGTAGTAGGCCCCGATGAGCGCATCGACGTCGATGAGGTCCTCGGGCAGGGCAAGGGTTCCGGCGCGCGGGTGCATGGGCCGATCCTCGCACCGGACGCGGGCGCGTGCACTGGTCCTCGGGCGTCGTCTCGCCGCTCGGGCGCCGGGTAGTCTCCCTGCTCATGAGCCGACCGACCGTGCCGTTCGTCCTGCGTCCGTTCGAGGGCCTGCCGGGAGAGCCCGACTGGGTCGCCATGCGCGAGGTGGTCCCGGCCGCCACCGCGACCGCCAGGACCACGCCCGAGCACGGGTCGCGCGACGTCGTCATCGCCACCGTGCTGCCGATGGGCTGGCCCGCGCTGCACCGCGGCGACGGCGCCCTGCTGCTCGGCCTGCAGCACCACGCGGGCTCGGGGGACGCCTCGCGTGACCTCGCCGACGTCCTGCTGCGCGCCATGGAGCTGCCGGCCGGCCAGCCGGTCACGTCGAGCCCGCTGCCCGAGCCCGGTCCGCGGCTGCAGGACGTGCTGGACCTCACCGTCCCGTTCGAGGTCACGGTGCACGACGGTTTCGACTTCTGGACCGCGGCCGGCGCAGAGCTGACGCCCGACGTGCGCGCCTCGCTGGACCGGATGAACGAGTCGATCGTGCCGACCGTCCGGCTCACCTCCGTCGACGCCGCCTACTGGGCGCGGATGGGCGAGCGCGAGTACCTGCGCTGGGCCGTGCGGCACGACGAGCAGCTGTTCCTCGACGCGCTGGCCCGGCTGCACGCGAGGCGCGAGTCCGGCCTTGCGGGGGGCGACCTGGGCAAGTTCATCGGCGCGTTCCGGTCCTGCGGCGTGCTCGTCCCCGTCTGGGACCTGGCGCCCGGCACCGAGGCCGCCGACGTCGAGGGACCGCTCGCCGAGCTCGCCGCCCGGCTGGACGCTGCGCTCGCGGTCGACGGTCCGCTGGACGCGTCCGAGCGGCGCGCCCGTGCCGGGCTCGTCGCACGTCAGCTCACGCTGCGCTGAGCGGTCCGCCTCGCGGTGACGGGGTGGCCCTCGGTCGATAGGGTTGCCCCGTGCCCAGACCCGGTGGACGTGACCAGGCCCCGGACCCCGTGGCGCCGCAGCGCGTCGCCGTGGTCATCCCCGCCAAGGACGAGTCCCGGCGCATCGCCGCCACCGTCCGCGCCGCGCGTGCGATCCCCCACGTCGACCTCGTCCTCGTGGTCGACGACGGCAGCGAGGACGCCACCCAGCACGTCGCGCGGGAGGCCGGAGCCGTCGTCGTGCGGCACTCGGTCAACCGTGGCAAGGCCTCCGCGATGGAGACGGGCGCCGCCGTCGTCGCGATGCGCGACGCCGACGACCGCGCCCCGCGCCTGCTCCTGTTCATCGACGGCGACCTCGCCGAGTCGGCCGTCAACACCGCGCCGCTCATCCCACCGGTGCTCGACGGCGTCGCGGACCTCACCATCGCGCTGCTCCCGCCGCAGCCCGGGGCCGGGGGCCGGGGGATCGTCGTCGGGCTCGCGCGGCGGTCGGTCGCGGCGATGACCGGCTGGACCCCCACGCAGCCGCTGTCCGGCATGCGCTGCATGACCCGCGAGGCGTTCGAGGCCGCCACCCCGCTGGCCCACGGCTGGGGCGTGGAGACCGGGATGCTCATCGACCTGGTGTCCAAGGGGTTCGTCGCGCTCGAGGTGCCGTGCGACCTCAAGCACCGCCCGTCCGGCTCCGACCTGCGCGGGCAGATGCACCGTGCGGCGCAGTACCGCGACGTGCTGCTCGCCGTGAACGCGCGCAAGATGCGCGGGATCGCGCGCGGGGTCGGCCGGCGGCTCGGCCGCCGCGAGGGCTGAGCCCGGTCAGGCGCCCGCTGACGCCGGGGCGCCGGGCACGTCGACGAGGGTGCCGGGACGGTGCGGCGAGGCGAGGCGCCACTGCGCGGCGGCCGCGACGAGGCACGGCACGGCGACCGCGATCCCGGTGGCCGGCACCACGATCCCGGAGTCGTTGATGAAGAAGCCGACGGTGAGCGCCAGGCCGATCGCCGCGACCGTCGGGCGCAGCAGCGGGACGGCCTCCTGGAGGCCGGCCAGCGGGCTGCCGCGGCCCAGCAGCCCGTTGCGGCGGGGGTGCGGACCCGTGATGACCAGTGCGGTCAGCGCGGCGCCGCCGAACGCCAGCAGCAGGTAGCGCCACGAGGTCAGCACGCGCAGGTTGACCGAGGCCTTGCGGTACAGGACGTCCCACAGCCCGCCGTCGAGCGCCGTGGCGAGGAACCGGCCCAGGTGGGTGCGCTCGTCGGCCGGGCGCAGCCAGTCGAGCACCATGAACCCGCCGACCACCACGCCGGCGGCGAGGCCGATGAGCAGCAGCGTGTGCCAGGAGACCCTGGTGCCGCTCACCACGAGGGCCAGCAGCGCGAACGACACGACCAGCGCTGGCGGCCCGCCGAAGTCGCTGCCCAGGCCAGGGGTGCCGTCGACGACGACGAGGACGACGCCGATCGCTGCGACGGATGCGGTGGCCAGGCGGCGCCGGCCGCGGCGCAGCAGGACGTCGGCGACGACCGCGGCGACCAGCAGGCCGGCGGCCGTCAGCAGGGCGAACGCCTGGTTGCTCATGCCGTAGAACCGCGCGGCGAGCAGGCGGTGGGCCCCCATCGGGGAGTCGATGACGAGGTTCGAGCCGGTGAGCATGTCGCCGATCAGCACGAGCACCGTCACCGCGGCGACGGCACCGGCCGGGCCGAGCAGGTGCCCACGCCACGGGCCGACGAAGGCCACGGCGGTGAGCACGGCCACCCAGCCGAGCAGGACAGCCCAGAACGCCCAGGCGGGCGACGCGGCCAGCCACCACGGCACCAGGCCGGTGAGGAACGACGAGATGGGCGCCGCGGCGAGGGCGACGGCGGCGACGCGCAGCCCGCGCAGCGCGGGACGCAGCGGAGGGCGGTCCGACCGCCCGGTCCGGGTCAGCAGCACCCCGGCCGCGACGAACAGGAGCGCCTGGGCCAGCACCAGCCGGGTCATGTACGCGCCGCTGACGCGCGTGACCTGCAGGGCCTCCGCGGCGATCGAGGTGAGCAGCGCCTGGCGGCCCGTCGCGGTCTCGGGGCCGGCGATCGGCAGCATCTCGGCGCCGATGAGCGCGGGTGACACCCCGGCAAGGCCCACCGCTGCGAGCACGGTGGGCGTGAGGTCGACCGCCTGGACGACGGCGCGCTGGCGGGTCGAGCCCGACGTGAGCAGGGCCTGGTCGTAGGGCGTCGGCGTGGTGGCGCCGTCTGCGGTCCCGGTGGCGGGCGCCGGGCCGGTCATCGCGACGAGCTGGAGCCGGGCGCGGCCGGAGTCGGCCAACGAGACCACCAGCACGGTGACGTCCCTGCCGCGCGTGGCGCGCAGCACGGCGTCCACCCTGGCGTCGATCTCCCGGGCCTGCTGGGCGCGGGTCGGCTCGATGATCGACTCGGGGTCCTCCACGCCCGGGTCGGTGGGCTCGAGCTCCGGTGGCGGCTCGAGCTCGCCGTCGGCCCGCAGCCGCGTGGCGTAGCCCTGGTCGCGGACGGTGCCCGCGTCGACCACGACGAGGTCGGAGGTCTCCAGGGCACCGCGCACCGCCGCCGTGAGCTCGTTCGCGGTGGTGGGGCGCCGCACGTGGGTGCCGACGGGCACGCCCGCGGGGTCGGCCAGGGCGATCGCGGCACCCGGGCCGATGCCGGTCGCGGTGGTCCCCTGCTCGGCGAGCACCTCGCCCAGCAGGCCGGGCCGCGCGTCGTAGGACTGCTGGTCCGCGGCGTCGAGGTAGTCGGTCCAGCCGGGCGTCACGCCGTCGTTCCCCGGCTCGCGCAGGGTGCGGCAGGTGCCGTCCTCGACGCGCAGGTCCGCGGCCCGTGTTCCCGCGGACAGGGCCAGCCAGCCGTCCGCGGGGCAGGCCGCGCCCGCCACCGTGCGGGCGGCGAGCAGCCCGACGGCGGCGTCGCGGGACATCGTCCACAGGGCGGGGGTGCCGAGCGTGGAGACGTCGTCCCAGCGCAGGCCGCCGACGCCGATCACGACGAGCGGGGTGGCTCCGGCTGTCTCGGCGGTGCCGACCGCATCGGCGGTGCCGTGTGCGTCGACGACACCGGGCGCATCGCGCGCCGTGGCGGGACCGGGACCGCCGACGAGCGCGCCGACCGCTGCGGCGACCGCGACCAGCGCGCGGAGCACGGCGGCGGCGGGACGGGTCACCGCGCCAGCCTACGGCCGCACTACGCTCAGTCGGCGGTGCAGGTGGCCCGCTGGACGCAGCATCTCGAACGGAGCGCACGATGACGCAGGACCGCACCGGACGGCCGCGCTACGCGTACCTCGGCCCGGCCGGGACCTTCACGGAGGCGGCGCTGCGCCAGGTGGTCGGGCCCGACGACGCGGAGTACCTCCCGCAGGTGGACGTCGTCGCCGCGATCGAGGCCGTGCGCAGCGGCGCGGCCGACTTCGCCGTCGTGGCGATCGAGAACTCCGTCGAGGGCGGCGTGTCCGCGGTGCTCGACACCCTGGCCGTGGGCGAGCCACTGGTGCTGCTGCGCGAGATGCTCGTCCCGGTGGCGTTCGTCCTGGCGGGGCGCCCCGGCACCACGCTCGCGGACGTGCGCCGGGTCTCGGCGCACCCCCACGCGTGGGCCCAGTGCCGGCGTTGGCTGAGCGCGAACCTGCCGGGCGTGGTCCACGTCCCGGCGACGTCCAACACGGCGCCCGCGGCGCTGCTCGCGGGGACTCGCGACGACCTGGGCTTCGACGCGGCGTTCGTCCCGCCGCCCGCGGTGGCGCACTACGGCCTGACCCCGATCGCCGAGGGCGTCGCCGACAACGAGCGTGCGGTCACGCGGTTCGTCGTCGTGGGCCGGCCCGGCAGCGTGCCGGCGCGGACGGGCGCGGACAAGACGACGCTCGTCGTGCACCTGCCGAGCAACCAGGCCGGCGCGCTGCTGGAGATGCTCGAGCAGTTCGCCACCCGCGGCGTGAACCTCTCCCGGATCGAGTCGCGACCGATCGGCGACGCGCTGGGCCGGTACTCGTTCTCGATCGATGCCGAGGGGCACGTGGCGGACGAGCGCATGACCGAGGCCCTCATGGGCCTGCACCGGGTGTGCCCCCACGTGCGCTTCCTCGGCTCCTACCCGCGGGTGGACGCGCCCCACGGCGAGGTGCGCCCCGGGACGTTCGACGCCGACTTCACGTCAGCGCGCAGCTGGGTCGAGGCCCTGCGCGAGGGCCGCGCCCACTGACCGGTCGCACGCACGGCGGCGCGCTCCGGATGCACGGTGCCGCGGTGCGCACGCACGTTCCCGCGGTGCGCACGCACGTTCCCGCGGTGCGCACGCACGTTCCCGCGGTGCGCACGCACGTTCCCGCGGTCCGGATCCACCGTCCCGCGGGGCGCCCGCACCGGCCAGGCCCGCTGAGCGGCGGAGCCCGCTGGCGGAGGCGCGCGCTCGTCGGCGGCGTGCGCTGAGCCGAGGGGCTCGCCCGCAGCCGTGCGGTCACTCCGACCAGCTACCGGGCCGCTGCCGTGCCACGGGTCGGTGGAACACCCGCCACGGATCCCGTCACGCATGTTCCACCGGCGCACCGGCGCACCGGCGCACCGGCGCACCGGACCGCCAGGCCCGCCCCCGGGCCACCAGCGCCCGGCATGACGCGCGGGATCTGATGTGTCTCGTCGATTCGCGTGACACGTCACGGTCCTGACACGGATGACGCACAGGTGACACGTCACGGGCTTTCGTGCCTCCCATCGAGCCCGAGCCCGAGCCCGAGCCCGAGCCCGAGCCCGAGCCCGAGCCCGAGCGCGAGCCCGAGCCCGAGCCCGGGTCCGAGCGCG
>NZ_DAORSQ010000106.1:0-8081 GCF_035443605.1 Actinotalea sp.
GTGCCACCCGTTCTACACGGGCAAGCAGAAGATCCTCGACACCGGTGGCCGCGTGGCCCGGTTCGAGGCGCGGTACGGCAAGAAGGCCGACGCCGCCAAGTAGCACCCTCGCCGCCGGCGGGCGCAGCCATCCCCTCTCTGCGGAGCGGACGTGGCGGCCCCGCCGGCGTCGTCGTACCGGGACACCTCCACGAGCCGCGGGAAGGGGCGCTGATGTCCGAGACCTTCGACGCCGTCGGGCCGATGCTCGCCGAGTACGAGGCGCTCGAGGCGCGGCTCGCCGACCCGTCCCTGCACGCCGATGCGGGGGCCGCCCGCACGCTGGGCCGTCGCTACGCCGAGCTCGGCCGGGTGGTCAGCGCCTACCGCCGTTGGCACGCCGCGGACGACGACGCGCGGGCGGCGGCGGAGCTCGCGGAGCTCGACGCCGGCTTCGCCGCCGAGCTGCCGGCGCTGCGGGCCGACGCGGCGGACGCCGCCGAGACCCTGCGCCGCGTGCTGGTCCCACGCGACCCCGACGACGCGCGCGACGTCCTGCTGGAGATCAAGGCGGGGGAGGGCGGCGCGGAGTCGGCGCTCTTCGCCGCCGACCTGCTGCGGATGTACCAGCGCTTCGCCGAGCGTCGGGGGTGGTCGCACGAGGTGCTCGAGGCCACCGGCTCGGACCTCGGCGGGTTCAAGGACGTCACCCTGGCGGTCAAGGCGCGCGGGACGGTCACGCCCGAGGACGGCGTGTGGGCGCACCTCAAGTACGAGGGCGGTGTGCACCGCGTGCAGCGCGTCCCGGTGACCGAGTCCCAGGGCCGGATCCACACGTCGGCGGCCGGCGTGGTGGCGCTGCCCGAGGTCGAGGACGCCGGCGAGGTGGCGATCGACCCGGCGGACCTGCGGATCGACGTCTACCGGTCCTCCGGCCCGGGCGGGCAGTCGGTCAACACCACCGACTCGGCGGTGCGGATCACCCACCTGCCCACGGGCCTGGTCGTCTCGTGCCAGAACGAGAAGTCCCAGCTGCAGAACAAGGAGCAGGCCCTGCGGATCCTGCGCGCGCGGCTGCTCGCCGCCCGGCAGGAGCAGGCCGCCGCCGCGGCGTCCGTGGCTCGCCGCTCCCAGGTGCGCACCGTGGACCGCTCCGAGCGGATCCGGACGTACAACTACCCGGAGAACCGGATCGCGGACCACCGGACGGGCTTCAAGGCCTACAACCTCGACCAGGTGCTCGACGGCGACATGGACGCGCTGGTGCGCTCGGCGATCGAGGCGGACGAGGCGGCGCGGCTGGCCCAGGCCGGCGCGTGAGCGCGCCGACGGGAGGTGCCGGCGCAGCCGACCCGGGGCAGCGCCTCGGTGCCGCGCTCCGCGAGGGTGCCGCCGTGCTCGCCGCGGCCGGGATCGACTCGGCAAGGGTCGACGTCGAGCTGCTGGCCGCACACCTCACCGGCGGCACCCTCGCGCAGGTGCGGGCCGACGCCGTGCTCGGTCGGTCGGCCCCCGATGGACTGGCCGGGCTCGTCGCCCGCCGCGCGGCGCGCGTGCCGTTGCAGCACCTGACGGGGAGCGCACCGTTCCGTCGGCTCGACCTGGCCGTGGGACCCGGCGTCTTCGTGCCGCGGCCGGAGACCGAGCAGGTCGCCCAGGTGGCCGTCGACGCCGCCAGGGCGGCGCTCGCCGAGCGCGGCCGCGCCGTCGTCGTGGACCTGTGCACCGGCAGCGGGGCGATCGCGCTCGCGGTGGCGGACGAGGTGCCGGGCGTCGAGGTCCACGCCGTCGAGCTGGACGCCGACGCCTGGGCCTGGGCGCAGCGCAACGTCGCGGCCCTCGGGTCCGCGGTGCGCCTGCAGCGTGGTGACGCCCGGACCGCGCTGCGCGACCTCGACGGCTCGGTCGACGTCGTCGTGGCGAACCCGCCCTACATCCCGCCGGACGCCGTGCCGGTGGACCCCGAGGTGCGCGAGCACGACCCGGCCGTCGCCCTCTACGGGCTGGGGCCCGACGGCCTGACGGTGCCGCGCGGCGTCGTCGCAGCGGCCGCGCGCCTGCTGCGGCACGGGGGGACCCTCGTCATGGAGCACGCCGAGGTCCAGGCGGCCGCGGTGCGCGCGATGGTCGGGTCGACCGGCTGCTTCACCGACGTGCGCACCGCCGCGGACCTCGCCGGCCGCGACCGGATGGTGGTGGCGCGGCGGGTGGACGGCCCGTGCGGCCCCGGCGTGGCAGACTCGCGGCCGTGACGGTCCTGGACTGCACGGATCCCTCGACGTGGGGCCCGGCGCTCGACGAGGCGGTGAACGTGCTCGCCCGCGGCGGGCTCGTGGTGCTGCCCACGGACACGGTCTACGGCCTCGCGGCCGACGCGTTCACCCCGCCCGCCGTCGCCGCGCTGCTCGCGGCCAAGGGGCGCGGCCGTCAGATGCCGCCGCCCGTGCTGGTCCCCGACGCGCGCACGCTCGACGGCCTGTGCACCGGGCTGCTGCCCGGGGTCCGCGACCTCGTCGCTGCGTTCTGGCCCGGTGGCCTGACGATCATCTGCCACGCGCAGCCATCGCTCGCCTGGGACCTCGGCGAGACCCACGGGACGGTGGCGGTGCGGATGCCCGACCATCCGGCTGCCCTCGCGCTGCTGCGGCGCACCGGGCCGCTCGCCGTCTCCAGCGCCAACCTCACGGGCGCACCCGCCGCGACGACCGCCGCCGAGGCCGCCGAGCAGCTGGGCAACGCCGTGGCCGTGGTGCTCGACGGCGGCACGGCGCCCGGCGGGGTCGCGTCGAGCATCGTCGACGCCACGGGACCGGGGCTGCGCCTGGTCCGGGCGGGCGCGATCGGGCTGGACCGGCTGCGCGAGGTCGCCGACGTGCGGGCTGACGTCGCCGACGTCGGTGGCGAGGGCGCGCGGTGAGGGTCTACCTGCTCGTGGGCCTCATCGCGGCGGCGGTGACCTTCCTCACCACCCCGCTGGCGCGGTGGCTCGCGCTGCGGATGGGTGCGATCACGGCGGTCCGCGCGCGCGACGTGCACGCGGTCCCCATCCCGCGGATGGGCGGCATCGCCATGCTGCTCGGGATGGCCGTCGCCATGGCGCTGGCCTCCCAGATGCCCTTCCTCGAGGGGGTGTTCGCGGCGTCCAGGACCGCGTGGGCGATCCTCGGGGGCGCGACCCTCGTGGCCCTGCTCGGCGCGGCGGACGACATCTGGGAGCTCGACTGGTTCACCAAGCTCATCGGTCAGGTGCTCGCGGTGGGCCTCATGGCGTGGGTCGGTGACGTCCAGCTCGTCTCGCTGCCCATCGGGGGCCTCACGATCGGCTCGGCGACCTCCTCGCTGGTCCTCACGGTGCTCGTCGTCGTCGTCGCGATCAACGCGGTGAACTTCGTCGACGGCCTCGACGGGCTGGCCGCCGGGCTCATCGCCATCGGCGGCTCGGCGTTCTTCCTCTACACCTACCTCCTCACGGTCGACGCGAGCTCTGACGACTACTCGAACCTCGCCAGCCTCGTCGTCGCCGTGCTCGTGGGGGCGTGCGTGGGGTTCCTGCCGCACAACTTCTACCCGGCCCGGATCTTCATGGGCGACTCCGGGTCGATGCTCATCGGCCTGACGATCTCGTCTGCGGCGATCTACGTCACCGGGCAGATCGACCCGGCCGTCATCTCCGACCGGCAGCAGCTCCCCGCCGTCCTGCCGATCATCCTGCCGCTCGCCGTGCTGCTGCTGCCGCTGCTCGACATGGGCCTTGCGGTCATCCGCCGCGTCGGCGCCGGCAGGTCGCCGTTCCACCCGGACCGGCTGCACCTGCACCACCGGCTGCTCCAGCTGGGCCACTCCCACCGCAGGGCCGTCGTCATCATGTACCTGTGGACCGCGCTGGTCTCCTACGGGGTCGCCGCGCTGGCCGTGCTCACCACCACGCAGGTGCTGTGGGCGCTCGGCGTGGGCAGCGTGGTGGCCACCGCCCTGACCCTCGGACCGCTGCGCGGCCGCGCCCGACCCGTCCCCGAAGGAGCCTGACATGAGCACCGTGCCCGAGACCCCCGAGCAGGGGTCCGCAGCCACCGCCGCGACCGACGAGGCGGTCCGCGCGGTGTTCCGGCGCGCGCTGCGCGGCATGCTCGTGCTCGTCGCCGTGCTCGCCGTGGTGGGCTCCGTGGTCGGCTGGCTGGTCGCCGGCGCGGCCGGGCTGTGGGCCGCGCTCATCGGGGTCGCCATCACGCTCGTCTTCAGCGGGACCACCGTGGTGAGCATGCTGCGCACCGCAGGGTCCTCTGCCACCACGACGGGCGCGGTCATCCTCGGGGCGTGGCTGGCCAAGATGGTCGTCCTCGTGGCCGTGTTCGCGGTGCTGGACGGCCAGGACTTCTACGACCGGGTGGTCCTCGTCGTCGTCGTCGTGGTGGGCGTGCTCGGCTCCGCGCTGCTCGACTACCGCGCCGTGGTCGGCGGTCGGGTGCCGTACACGACCCCCCAGGGCTGAGCCGGGACGAAGGGCCGTTGCGGAGCCGTCGACCGGGCCGCGAACGCCGTTCAGCGCGCGGACCCACCACCCTGATGCGTTAGGCTTTCGCCGATCCAGGTACGGCCCGACGGCGCGCGCGCCCCGGGCCTGCCCGCCGCCACGAACCGGGGGAGTGCGCTCTGTCCAGCGTCGCGACGAACCTGCTGCTCGCCGCCACCGGTGAGGAGGGTGGGTTCCACCCGCCGTCGATCGCCGAGTTCTTCCCGGCGGCCTTCGCCTTCGAGGGCACCGTGTTCGAGATGAACCGGATCATCCTCGTCCGGATCATCTCCGCCGCCGTCCTCGTCGCCCTGTTCATGCTCGCCGCCCGGCGGGCGTCGCTGGTCCCCGGCCGAGGTCAGAACATCGCCGAGCTCGCCCTGGACTTCGTCCGGGTCAACATCGCCGAGGAGACGATGGGCCACAACGCCCGCCGGTTCCTGCCGATGCTCACCACGATCTTCTTCGCGGTGCTGGCCGGCAACATCACCGGCGTCGTGCCGCTGCTCAACATCGCCAGCACGTCCCTCATCGGCATGCCGCTGGTGCTCGCCCTGTGGGTGTACGTCATGTACCTCGCGGTCGGCGTCAAGAAGTTCGGCCTCGGCGGCTACCTCAAGAACAGCCTGCTGCCGCCCGGCCTGCCGCCGGTGCTCTACGTGCTCGTCACCCCGATCGAGGCGCTGCAGGTCTTCGTCTTCCGCCCGCTCACGCTGGCCCTGCGACTCACGGCCAACATGATCGCCGGGCACCTCATCCTCGTGCTGTGCTTCAGCGCGACCAACTTCTTCCTCTTCGAGGCCTCCGGGGTGATGAAGGCGTTCAGCGCCCTCTCGCTCACCGCGGGCATCGCGTTCACGCTCTTCGAGGTGCTGGTCGCGCTCCTGCAGGCCTACATCTTCACCCTCCTCTCGGCCGTGTACCTCAACATGGCCGTGGAAGAGGAGCACTGACCGTCCGACCGGCCCGCGCACCACGCGCTGGCTTCGACCCGACGCCCGCCCGGGCGCCTTCAGGAAGGAACACACCCAGTGGACAGCACCACGCTCGCCGAAGTCAGCGGCAACGTCGCGACCATCGGCTACGGCCTCGGCACCCTCGGCCCGGGCATCGGCCTCGGCATCCTCATCGGCAAGGCGCTCGAGGGCATCGCCCGCCAGCCTGAGGTCGCCGGCCAGCTCCGCACCACGATGTTCATCGGTGTGGCCTTCGTCGAGGTGCTCGCACTGCTCGGCCTGGTCACGGGCTTCCTCTTCACGTGATGACGTCCGTCGTCGCCGCTGCGGTCCAGGCCGCCGAGCACGCCGAGGAGGTCGAGGGGATCAACCTCCTCCTCCCGGCGGACTACGACCTCCTGTGGTCGACGGTCGTGCTCGTGATCATCGCCGTCGCCTTCTACAAGATGGTGCTGCCCAAGTTCACGGCCGTGCTCGACGACCGCACGGCACGGATCGAGGGTGGCCTCGCGCAGGCCGAGAACGCCCAGGCCGAGGCCGCGGCGGCGCTGGCGCAGTACCACCAGCAGCTGACCGAGGCGCGTGCCGAGGCCAGTCGCATCCGCGAGGAGGCGCGCGTCGAGGGCGGGGTCATCGTCGAGGAGCTGCGGGTCAAGGCCTCGGCAGACGCGGCCCGCATCCTCGAGACGGCCCAGCGCCAGATCGAGGCCGAGCGTCAGCAGGCGTCCGTCTCGCTGCGCGCCGAGGTGGGCGCGCTCGCCACGGAGCTCGCGTCGCGGATCGTCGGGGAGTCCCTGGCTGACGAGGCGCGACAGTCCCGCGTCGTCGACCGGTTCCTCGACGAGCTCGAGGTCGCCACCGCCGCGGACGCCGTGACCACGGCCGGCACGGAGGGCTGATGCGCGGCACCAGTGCGGCATCGCTCGAGGCGGTGCGGACGGGCTTCGAGCCGGCGCTGCGCGCCGCCGGGGGCGATGCGGCGACGCTGGGGGCACAGCTCTTCGCGTTCGTCGACGCGCTGGACTCCTCGGGCTCGCTGCGTCGGGCGCTGAGCGACCCGGCCCGCTCGGGTGCTGACAAGGCCGGCCTCGTGCGCGGTCTCGTCGGGCGCACGGCGGACCCGCGGGTCGTCACGGTGCTCGAGGCCTTCGCCGGCGGCCGCTGGTCGCGCGAGGAGGACCTGGTCGTGGCGATCGAGACGCTCGCGGCCGATGCCGTGCTCGCCTCGGCCCAGGCCGCCGGGCTGCTGGAGCAGGTCGAGGACGAGCTGTTCCGCCTCGACCGGGTGCTCATCGGTCAGCGCGAGCTGCGACGCGCGGTCACCGACCGCGCGGCCACCCCGGAGCGCCGGGAGAACCTCGTCCACGGGCTGCTCGACGGTCGGCTGCTGCCCGCGACGGTGCAGCTCGTCTCGCGCGGGGCCAGGGCGCCACGGGGACGCACGATGTCGACGATGCTCTCGCTCATGGGCCGCCTCGCGGCCCGTCGGCGCCAGCGCCTCGTCGCCGAGGTGACCTCAGCCGCCCCGCTCAGCGCGGCCCAGGCCGCGCGCCTGACCGCCCTGCTCGAGCGCAGCTACGGGCGGGCTGTCCAGCTCAACGTCGCGATCGACCCCGAGGTGCTGGGTGGCCTGCGCGTGCAGGTAGGCCCCGAGGTGGTCGACTCGACCGTGCTCAGCAGGATCGACGACGCACGACGCCGACTGGCCGGCTGACCGGCCCACGACATCCGGGCCGCCCGCGGCCCCCGCAGAACGCAGGTCGCCCCGGCGGCCACGACAGGAGGCAGACCATGGCTGAGCTGACGATCAGGCCCGAGGACATCCGGGCCGCGCTGGACAGCTTCGTGCAGTCCTACGCCCCGACGGGCGCGGTGCGCGAAGAGGTCGGCCGCGTCACGCTGGCCGGCGACGGCATCGCCCAGGTCGAGGGCCTGCCCGGCTGCATGGCCAACGAGCTGCTCGAGTTCGAGGACGGCACGCTCGGCCTCGCGCTCAACCTCGACGTGCGCGAGATCGGCGTCGTCGTGCTCGGCGAGTTCACCGGGATCGAGGAGGGGCAGGTCGTCCGGCGCACGGGCGACGTGCTCTCCGTCGCCGTCGGCGACGGCTACCTCGGCAGGGTCGTCGACCCGCTGGGCAACCCCATCGACGGGCTGGGCGAGGTCGCCACCGAGGCGCGCCGCGCGCTCGAGCTCCAAGCACCCGGCGTCATGCAGCGCAAGAGCGTGCACGAGCCGCTGCAGACGGGCCTCAAGGCCATCGACGCGATGATCCCCATCGGTCGCGGCCAGCGTCAGCTCATCATCGGCGACCGCCAGACCGGCAAGACCGCCATCGCGATCGACACGATCATCAACCAGAAGACCAACTGGGAGACGGGCGACCCTCACCAGCAGGTCCGCTGCATCTACGTCGCCATCGGCCAGAAGGGCTCGACGATCGCCGCCGTGCGCGGGGCCCTCGAGGACGCGGGCGCGCTGGAGTACACGACCATCGTCGCTGCCCCGGCCTCTGACCCGGCCGGCTACAAGTACCTCGCGCCGTACACCGGCTCGGCCATCGGCCAGCACTGGATGTACGCGGGCAAGCACGTCCTCATCGTCTTCGACGACCTGTCCAAGCAGGCCGAGGCCTA
>NZ_DAORSQ010000107.1:0-8062 GCF_035443605.1 Actinotalea sp.
CCGCCGCGAGGGCCTGCTGGGCGACGGCGAGCTCCGCGCCGACGATGCCCTGGGGGACCGTGGTGTAGGCCCCCGGGCCGGAGGTCTGGAACCACCAGGCGATCCCGGACAGCACCGCGACGGCGACGAGGACCGCGACGATGCGGCGCCACGCGGTGCGGCGGTGCCAGGCGGCCCGGTCCTCCGGTGGCGCCGGCGGGATCGTGCCCGGCGGGTCGGTGTCCAGGCCCGAGCCGATCCGCAGCGCCATCGTTCCGCCCATGCCGGGGGAGTCGTCGTCGTGCGGCGGCGGGGGTGGGCCGCCCGCGCGCTGGCGCCAGGGCACGTGCAGGGCCTCGGTGGCGTCCGGGTCGACGGGGTGGTCGCTGCCGGCGCCGGCGTCGTCCGACCCGTCGGGCTCGGCGGCGTCGGTGGCGTCGGTGGGCTCGGCGCCGGCGTCCGGCCCGACGGCCGTGCCCGGGTCGGAGGTCATGGTGCCGTCGGTGGCCAGGGGCAGCACGATCGTCGGGGCGACGTCGGCGCGGCGCTCCAGGGTGCCGGGGTCCAGGGCCGCCGTCGTGCGGCGCACCAGGGTCAGGGCTGCGGCGGCGTCCACGGGACGGTCGGCCGGCTCGCGTGCCGCCAGGGCGCCGACGAGCTCGTCGATCTCGGGCGGGAGCCACGTCACCGCGTCCGATGGCGCCGGCACCGTGGAGTGCACGTGCTGGTAGGCGACCTGGATGGGCGTGGTGCCCGTGTAGGGCTGGCGGCCGGTGAGCATCTCGTAGAGCACGATGCCCACCGAGTAGACGTCCGTGCGGGTGTCGCTCACGCCGTGCGCCACGAGCTCGGGCGCGAGGTAGGCGACGGTGCCGAGGATGGTGCCGGTGGTGGTCGAGGTGACCTCCGTGATGGCGCGCGCCAGGCCGAAGTCGGCGACCTTGATGCGACCGTCGGTCGCCAGCAGCACGTTCTCCGGCTTGATGTCGCGGTGCACCAGGTCCGCGCGGTGGGCCGCGGCCAGCGCGTCGAGGATCGCCTCGGTCGTGGACAGCGCCTGGGCGACGCTCAGCGAGCCGCGCTCGCCCAGGTGCCGGCGCAGGTTGGTGCCCTCGATGTACTCCATCGTGAGGTAGCTGGTCTCGCCGTCGACGCCCTGGTCGAGGACGCCCACGAGGCCCGGGTGGGTGAGCTTGGCCGCGGCGCGTGCCTCGCGGCGGAAGCGGGCGATGAACTCGGCCCCGCTGGTGCCCTCCGCGAGGTGCGGGTGCATCACCTTGATCGCGACCTCGCGGTCCAGCCGCCGGTCGCGCGCGAGGTAGACGGTGGCCATGCCGCCGCGGGCGATCCGGGACAGCACCTCGTAACGCCCGTCGATGAGGTGACCGATGAGCGGGTCGATGAGGGTGGACGCCACGGCGGCAGTCTACGTTCGCGGGCGCCGCTGACCCGTCAGGAGAAGCGCGACATGAGGGTCTGGACGCTGGCGACGTACCGGCGCGTGTCCGCGTACATGCCGTGCTTCCGCACGCCCGCCAGGCCCTGGTAGTACCCGGCGATCGCGGTGGGGGTGTCCCCGGCCGAGGAGAGCAGCGCGCGGAGCACGGCGACGCCGGCCGTGACGTTGTCGCGCGGGTCGAGGAGGTTGAGCGGGCGACCCACCAGCTGCGAGGCCCACTCGCCCGTGCTGGGGATCACCTGCATGGTGCCGATCGCGTTGGCGGGGGACACCGACGCGTGGTTGAAGCCCGACTCCTGGTAGGCGATCGCCTGCGCCAGCGCGGGGTCGACGCCCATCGCCCGGGCGGTCTCGACCACCAGCGCCTGCATCTGGGCCTTGGTCGGCACACCGACGGACAGCAGCGTGGCCTTGTTCTGGTTGGCCGAGGCGACGGTCGCCGCCGGGTAGGAGCGCCCGGCGAACGTGGAGCCGACGAGGCCGGAGGTCACGGCGCCGGCGGTCGAGCCCGGGATGGTCAGGCGCTGGCCGATCCGGATGACCGCGCTCGCGCCCAGGCCGTTGGCGGCGACGATCGCGGCGGTGGTCGTGCCGTAGCGGCCGGCGATCGCCGAGACGGTGTCGCCGGAGACCACCGTGTGCGTCGCCGCCGTCGTGGTCGCAGCGGGCGCCGCGGCGGCGGGGGCTGCCGGGGCCGCCGTCGCGCCGGGGACGGTGAGGGTCTGGCCGATCCGGATGAGCGCGCGGGCGCCGAGGCCGTTGGCGGTCACGATCGCGGCCGTCGTGGTGCCGTAGCGCGTGGCGATCGCCGAGACGGTGTCGCCCGAGACCACCGTGTGGGTGCCCGTCGTGGTGGCGGCGGCCGGGGCCGGCGCGGCGGCGGGCGCGGCCGGGGTCGCCGTCGCGCCGGGGATGGTGAGGGTCTGGCCGATGCGGATGAGGGCCCGCGCGCCCAGGTTGTTGGCGGTGACGATCGCGGCGGTGGTGGTGCCGTAGCGCGTGGCGAGGCCCGAGACGGTGTCGCCGGAGACCACCGTGTGGCTGCCCGTGGCAGCGGGCGCCGCCACCACGACGGCCGCGGGTGCCGCGGCCGCCGTCGTCGGGATGACCAGCCGCTGGCCCACGCGGATGCTGGCGCGCGCGTCGAGGCCGTTGGCCGCCACGATCCGGGCCACGGTGGTCGAGCTGCGCAGCGCGATGTGGCTCACGGTGTCCCCGGGCTCCACGGTGTAGTCGGAGGCCGCGGCCGGCGTCGCGCTGCCCGCGACGGAGGCGACGGCGAGGACGAGCCCGACGCCCGTCCCGCCCGTCGCGCGACGTCGGGCGGTGGTCATCGGAGCTCGCTGAGCAGCGGGGGTCATCAGGCCATCCTTGAGGCTGGTGGTACTGAAGGTGCCAGTGTTACTGAAGTGACAGAAGTGCAACCTACCCTGCTCGCCACGCCGGAGGAAGGGCAGGGCGTCAGGTGGGGCGAGGTGAACGGGTGAACCTCTACCCTGGGCGGGTGAGCGAACTGGACGTCCTGGTGGACGAGTGGCTGCCCCTTCCCGATGTCGCCGAGCGCCTCGGCACCGACGTCGGGCGTGTCCGCCGGCTGGTGCAGGAGAAGACGCTCATCGCCGTGCGCCGCGGCGAGCCCCGCGTGTGGTCCGTCCCGGCGGGGTTCCTCATGCCGGCGGCGGGTGGCGGGTGGCAGGTCGTCCCCGCGCTGCCGGGCACGCTGTCGGTGCTCGCCGACTCCGGGTTCGCCGACGAGGAGTCCATCGCCTGGCTCTTCACGCACGACGCGTCCCTGGCCGGCCTCGGCACGGGCACCCCGCCGCGCACCCCCATGGAGGCGCTCGCCGCAGGGCACAAGACGGAGATCCGCCGCCGCGCGATGGCGCTGGCCTTCTAGCCCCCGCTCCCGCGCACGTCCCCGATCGGGCTCGCGCCCGCGATCAGGCGTGCCGGTCGACGGCGGCGGCCGCGAGCCGGCCCAGCATCGACCGGCCCGGCTCGGCCAGGTCCGCCGCCGCCAGCCGCGCCATCGCAGGTCCGGCCAGCTCGCCGATGAGCGCCTCGACCTGGCGGACGGCCCCGCTGCGCACCAGCGCACCGCGGATCTCGGCGACCGCGTCGTCGTCGAGGTCCTGACGCCCGAGGGCGTCGCGCACCATCGCGGAGTCCGCCGGCGCGCCGTGGTGCAGTGCCCGCACCACGAGCACCGTGCGCTTGCCCTCGCGCAGGTCGTCCCCGGCCGGCTTCCCGGTGGCGCGTGGGTCGCCGAACACGCCGAGCAGGTCGTCGCGCAGCTGGAAGGCCTCGCCCAGGGGCAGCCCGATCGCGCGGCACGCCGCCAGGGCGTCGTCGTCGGCCCCGGCCAGCGCCGCACCGAGCGTGACGGGGTGCTCGACGCTGTACCGCGCGCTCTTGGCGCGGATGACGGCGCGGGCGCGGGCCTCGTCGGCCACGGGGTCCTCGCCCCACGGCACCGACTGCGCCAGCACGTCGAGGTACTGGCCGGCGGTCACCTCGGTGCGCATGAGGTCGAACACGCCCCGCGTGCGGCGCCGGACGGCGCGGTCGACCTGCTCGAGGGCGTCGGCCGCCTCGCGCTCCGAGGCGATGAGGGCGAGGTCGCCGAGCAGGATCGCGGCCGACTCCCCGAAGCGGTCGGGCGGGCCGGACCAGCCGCGCTCGCGGTGCAGCGTCGCGTAGGCGCGGTGCGCGGCCGGCCGGCCGCGGCGCGTGTCGGAGGAGTCCATGACGTCGTCGTGCAGCAGGGCGGCCGCCTGGAACAGCTCGAGCGCCGCACCCATCCGCAGCACGGCGTCGCGCGTCGCGGCGCCGGCCGGCGAGCCGTCGGTGCCGGGCGTGTGCGCGCGCCACGACCAGTAGCAGAACGCCGCGCGCAGGCGCTTGCCGCCGGACAGGATCTCGGCGAGGGAGTCGACCAGCCGGTCGCAGTCCGCGTCCACCGGCGCCACCTCGCGGCGCAGGGCCTCCAGGTGCTCCGCCAGGCGCTGGTCCACGCCCGCGCGCACGTCGTCGACGTCCACCAGGGCCGGGGTGCTGCTCACGGACTCACCCTACGGCGCGACTCACGGCGCGGTGCGGACCCGCCCGCCGATGGTGACGGTCCGCACACCGTCGGCGTCGAGCACGCCGATGGAGACCAGCTCGTCCCCGCCGGACCGCGTGAACGTCGACTCGGCCGCAAGGCTCGTGCTCGTCACCGGCACCTCGACGAACCCCGCGCCCACGAGGGCCGCGCGGTACAGGTCCATGAGCGCGACGGCCGTGGCAGGCGTGCGGACGTTGAGCGAGACCTCCTGGACGCCGGCCTCGCCGACGGGCACGGCCGACGTGACGAGGATGACAGCGTCCGGCGGCAGCGGGAGGAGGTCGACGGGGAAGCCCTCGACGACGTCGCCGACCTCGGAGTGCTCGTCCGGCGCCGTCGTGACGAGGCTCGACGCCGCGCCCTGCTCCTCGGTCGCGGTGCGCGCGGTGGTCGTGGTGGCATCGGCGGCGGCGGACGAGGGCGGGGCGACGTCATCGGCCGTGGGCGTCGCGGCGCCGGCACAACCGGCTGCGCCGAGTGCGAGCGCGAGGGCACCTGCGGCGGCGAACGCACCGAGGCGGTACGGGCGGCGCCGCGCTCGGTGGGGGCCCCGATGCGGCATAGGTCCACGGTAACCCCGGCCGGTGGGCCCCGGCGTCGTCGCCCGCCGGGTGAAATCCACAGGCTGAGCCGGGGCCCCCGGTGTCCACAGGCCGGCCGGTCCTGGCACCGCCCGACGCCCGGAGGGGGGTCGGATGGCCACATGGAGACCACGATCCGCACCAGCGAGCCGCGCGAGCTGCTCGCCCTCATCCCGTACCAGCTCGGCTTCGAGCCGACCAGCAGCGCCGTGGTGCTCAGCGTGCGGCGCACGCGCTCGCGGATCGGCCTGGTGGCCCGCGTGGACCTGGCCGACCTGCAGGACCCCGATCGGGGGCCCCAGGTGGCCCGCTCCCTCGTGGGCCACCTGGTGCAGGACGGCGCCCGCTCCACCGTCCTCGTGCTCTACACGGACGCGGACCTCCAGGCCGACCCCGGGCCGGGCAGGGTGGCCCGTGAGCACCTCGCGACCGCGGCCGAGCACTTCCTCGGCGAGCCCGACGTGTGGGTGGTCACCCCCCACGGCTACTACGCCCTCGACTGCGGCGACGCGGCGTGCTGCCCGCCCGGCGGGCGACCGCTGACGGACCTGCAGTCCACCCAGGTGGGCGCCCAGATGGTGCTCACGGGCGTGCAGGTGGTGGCGTCACGGGACCAGCTGGTGCGCCTCGACCCGGCCCATCCCGCCGCCCGGCGCTCGGCCCGGCGCGCCGCAGCGCGATGGCGCGCGCACCTCGAACGCGCCGACGGCAGCACGGCCCTGCACCGGTGGCGTCGTGAGTCGCTCGCGCTGTGGCGTGCGGAGCTCGCCCGGGTCGAGGCCGGGACGGTCGTGGCCGATCCCAACCGCGTGGGCCGGCTGCAGGCTGCGCTCGGCGACGTGCTGGTCCGCGACGCGGTCATGCTCGCCTTCGTGGCAGGGACGGACCGGCTCGCCGATCGCGTGGTCGCGGGCTACGGCGGCCCGGACGTCTCCCGCGCCCTGCGCGCCATCATCGACCCCACGCTCGGCACGGCCCCGGACCCGGCCCGCACGGCCCCGGCGCGAGCGCTGCTCCACGAGGTCGCCGCCCACACCACGCTGCCCCACCAGGCACCGGCGCTGACGCTGCTGGCCGTCCTGGCGTGGTGGGAGGGGGACGGTGCCCGTGCCGCGGTGCTCGTCGAGCGCGCGCAGCGGGCCGAGCCGGCCTACCGGCTCGCCGACCTGCTCGACCAGACGCTGGCTGCCGGGATGCCACCGGGCTGGCTGCGCGCCCGTGGCGCGTGACCGCCCAGGCGCCCGGCCCCGCGCCGTGCCGGGCGGGCCGTCACCGGGCGTCCCGGGTCGGGTGCGCGCGGCAGATCGGGTAGCGTCAGCCTCCAAGGGCCGTTGTCGTCCAAGGAGGCACGATGAGCGTCGTGGTCGGGTACGTCGCCACTGCCGAGGGGGAGGCGGCCCTGGCGACCGCGACCGCCGAGGCCAGGACCCGCGACGTGGGGCTGGTGGTCATCCTCAGCGAACGGGGTCATCGCTTCGGCACCGACCCCCAGGACCTGCAGAACCTCGCCGACGACGTCGCCCAGCGGCTCGACGGCTCCGGGCTGCGGTACGAGGTCCGCCAGACGAGTCGCGGACGGGACGTCGCGGAGGACATCATCGGGGCGGCCGAGGAGGGTGCTGCGGAGCTCATCGTCATCGGGCTGCGGCGCCGCAGCCCCGTCGGCAAGCTGCTGCTCGGCTCCAACGCGCAGCGCATCCTGCTCGACGCGCCGTGCCCCGTCCTCGCCGTCAAGCCCGCCATCGCCTGACCCTCGGCGGGGCCACGCAGGAGGGCCCAGGGCGCCAAGGCCACCCGTTCGGGGGCCCCAGCGGAGCGCGCCGCGCGAGTCATCGGCGGCTACAATGGTGTCTCCCCTCCTGGATCGTGTTCGCGAGCCCGGCGCTGCCGAAAGGTGCTCTGTGTCATCCCCTTCCCCCCGTTCTGCCCTCCCGCGCGAGTTCGAGCACGTGGCGCTGCAGGACCTCGTGCGCTCCGGCCACACCCACGGCACCGTCGACGCGGCGGCGCTGCGCTCGGCCTGCGAGCTCGCTGAGGTCGCCCCGGCCCGCCTGCGCACGGTGCTGCGTGCCCTCGACGGCCTCGGCATCGGCGTGAGCGCCCAGAAGGTCGCCGCGGCCACCACGCGCCGCGCAGCGACGACCGCCCGCACCACCGACGCCCCGGCCGAGGCGGCCACCCCCGCCGCGAAGGCACCGGCGGCCAAGGCCACCACTGCCACGGCGGCCGCAACGAAGTCCACGACGCCGAAGACCACGACGCCGAAGGCCGCCGCCGCGAAGGCGCCGGCCACGAAGGCACCGGCCACGAAGGCAGCCGTGACGACGGCGCCCGTGACGAAGGCCGCCGCTGCGCGCGCAGCCAAGGCCGCAGCGGCCACGGCGGACGTGGACCCCGAGGCGGTCGAGGCCGAGGACGTCGAGCTCGAGGACGTCGTGGTCGAGGAGATCGTCGTCGAAGAGGTCGTGGTCGAGGAGGTCGTCGCGGAGGACGCCGACGAGACCGGCGACGAGACCACCGAGGGCGCGAAGAAGCCGGCGGAGGAGGAGTCCGAGGACGCGGGGTTCACCTACTCCGACGCGGACGACGACGACGCCCCCGCCCAGCAGGTCGTCACCGCCGGCGCCACGGCGGACCCGGTCAAGGACTACCTCAAGCAGATCGGCAAGGTCGCGCTCCTCAACGCGGAGCAGGAGGTCGAGCTCGCGAAGCGCATCGAGGCCGGCCTGTTCGCCGACGAGCAGCTCGCCGCAGCCGAGGCGATGGACCCCAAGTTCCGCCGCGAGCTCGAGTGGATCGCCTCGGACGGCCGCCGGGCCAAGAACCACCTGCTCGAGGCCAACCTGCGCCTCGTCGTCTCGCTGGCCAAGCGCTACACGGGCCGCGGCATGCTCTTCCTCGACCTCATCCAGGAGGGCAACCTCGGCCTCATCCGTG